>NZ_JAMYRE010000007.1:0-270017 GCF_040321265.1 Mesorhizobium sp. M0491 | reverse complement strand
CCCCCGGCCCTCGGGGGGGGGGGGGGGGTGGTTTTATTAAAAACCCCAATCAACCCCCCCCGGCGGGCCCGCGCCCCCCCCCCCCCCGACGCCATCCGGAAACGTCGGACGATGGCCGTAAATCCGCCGCGACCTCGAATGCCGCCTCTCAACACCTTGCGCGCCTTTGAAGCTGCCGCTCGCCAGGAGAGCTTTGCCAAGGCCGCCGATGAACTTGGCGTTACCCCGGCGGCCGTATCGCATCAGGTCAAGGCGCTGGAGGCGTGGCTGGGCTCGTCGCTGTTCGTGCGCCATGCCCAGGGGCTGCATCTGACCGAGGCTGGGCGCGCGGCGCTGCCGGCCTTCTCCACGGCGTTCGACTCCATGGGCCTTGCCGTCCAGGAACTGCGCATCTGGGCGCCAAGGCCGCAGGTGAGCATTGCCGCGCTGCCGTCGATTGCCCAGCTGTGGCTGGCTCCGTGTCTGCCGGCGCTTCGCGCTGCGCTTCCCGCCCTTCGCCCGTCCATCCATGCGCTGGAGGAGCCGCCGGATTTCAGGCGTGAACCCTTTGACCTCGCAATCTTCTTGACCAGGCACGCACCAGGGGGCAGCCGCGCGTTCAAGCTCTGCGACGACGTGATCTTTCCGGTCTGCGCGCCGGCGCTCGCCAGGCAGCTGAAAACGCCGGCTGATCTGTCATCGCAGCTTCTGCTTTGGGACACGACCTGGACCGGCGACTGGAGCCTGTGGTTCGAGGCTGCCGGGGTGAAAGGTCCGTCGATCGAGTCCGGTTCCGAATTCTCGCTCTACAGCATGGCGCTGCAGGCGGCCGTCGACGGCGCCGGCGTTCTGATGGGGCATGAGGCTCTGGTCGCGCGCGCTATCGCCGCGGGTTCGCTCGTGGCGCCGTTCCCGCAGCGCGTTCCGACCGGCCTCAGCCTCTCTATCCTGGCGCCGGACCGCCCGCCCGCCCAGGCAGCGCAGATGATCGAGTGGCTGCTTGCACAGGGCTGAGCGATCCGGGACTGACGCTTGGAACAACCGGCGGCAAAGCGATCGCTTCGCCGCCGGTTCCAAACCATCATGGCGTCACGTCGAGACGGCCTTTCATGTTGGGGTGAAAGCGGCAGAAATAGTCGACCGGTCCCGCGGCCTTCAATGTCAGGCTTGCGGATTTCTTCGGCGGGATCATCACTTCCCAGCCGCCTTTCACGGTGGCCGTGTGGGCGAACACATCCTTGTTCACCCACTCGATCGTGTCGCCGACCTTGGCCTCGACGGTGGCTGGCGAGAACACCAGCCTGTCGATGATGACCTGGATGGTTTCTGCTCGCGCCGGAACGGTACCGACGGCCAGCGCCAACGCAATCCACAGATGGCGTTTCGGCATGCTCCGGGCCCTTACTTGAGCATGCCGGCGACGTGCTCGGCGTGCTGCTCATGGCCCTGGAAAATCTTCAGGCCGGTTTCCAGCAGGCTCTTCAGTTCGGCATTCTGCGCCGACGGGATCAAAAGGGTTTCGAGCGCGCCGTTGACCTGCTTGTGGTAGGCGACCTCATTGTCGACATAGGCTTTGTCGAAGGCAGCGCCGTCGAGTTTGGCAAGCTTGGCCCGCTCCTCCGCCGCAGCTTTGGTCAGCGCCTGGCTGGTGGCGTTGTCTTGCGGCGTGACCTTGAGCTTCTTCACCAGGTCGAGCGCCTGAACATTTACAGCCTCGTGATCCCGGACCATGTCCTTGGCGAAATCGACAACCTCCTTGTTCTTCGATTTCTCGATCGCCAGCTTGGCCGCTTCGACGTCGATGACCCCGGCCGTGTAGGCGATGTGGGCGATCTGCGGATCGGTTGGCTTGTCGGCGGCTTGTGCGAATGGGGCAGTGCCAAGCAGCAACAGGGCGGCGAGCGCGGCAGTGTGTCGGATAGACATGGCATCTCCTTCGTCCGGACGCTGAAATCGCGCCGGACTGTGTTTTTCGGTTGACGTTCATTGGATGCTGGTCAGCGGCAAACGTTCCCGCTGAAATGAACTGAAATCCGGTGAGGGTCAGCTTTCCAGCCCGAGCCGCCGCATCACGGCGCTGGTCAGTCGTTCGCAACGCCGGCCGGCGAAGGGGAAGGCATCGAGCAGCACCGGTCCGATCTGGTCGTCCAGCGCCTTGCGCACGAGGGCGCGCGCGCGGTGCAGCCTCGTCTTGACGGTTTGCGGCCGCACGCCGAGGAGATCGGCGGTCTCCTCGATGCTCAGCCCCTCGATCACCCGCGCCACGAACACCGTCCGGTAGACGTCGGGAAGGCTGTCGGTGGCCTGTTCGACCAGTTGGAGGATCTGCCTTTGCGCCATCGTCCGTTCCGGATCGTCGCTGGGGTTGAGAGGGAACCGGATGATCTCGGCTTGCGGATTTTCCGGCAGTGCCACCGTTCTGCGCCTGTTGCGCAGGCGGCCAAGCGCCTCGTTGATGACGATGCGCGACAGCCATGTGGCGAGCGAGGAGTCGCCGCGAAACGCATCGAGATGGGCGAAAGCCTTGACGTAGGCCTCCTGCACGATGTCCTCGGCCTCGCTGTCATTGCGCACGACGCCGCGCGCGATCCGGTAGAGCCGCTGATTGTGTGTCTTGATGATGGTGCGGAAGGCATCGCCGTCGCGCGCCAAGGCGCGGCGCACAAGCTGCATCTCGCCTGGCACAGCAGAAGGCACGGCCGTCAAGACAGCAGGCATGGCCAGTTTCCTCAACCCAATCTCCGGACCGGACTCGATTGAGAGATTGGACGCTGTCGCCGGCAAAAGGTTCCCGAAGACTTTTCGCGGGGCCTGGCGGCGGTACCCTACCGCGCGAGTGAAGGCTTGTCAGGCAGCCTGCAGGCGCGCCGTGGCCGCCAACAGATCGGTCTGGGTGATCAGCCCGAGAATCCGTTTGTCGTCGTCGACGATGATGACCGCATGGCTGCGGCCGTCGGTGAGCACCGGCAGCAGACCCATGGCGGCAAAACCTGCGGCGGCTGTTGCCGCGGGTGATATGACGGATCCGACTGTCCCGGAGGCCTGGGTGAGTTCGCGCAACCCCACGGTGCCTGCCAGCCTGGCTTCCGCATTGACGACCGGCAGGGTCCGGATGTTGTGGTCAAGCAGCAATTGGCGCGCTGCCTCGGTGGAGGTGTGAGTATCGACCGAGATCACATCGCGCGACATGATGTCCTCGCACAGAAGCGTCTTGTGCGCGCGCACCATCGCCTGCAATTCGACCTGCCGCAGCAGCCGGTCGAGATCGTTGCGATCGATATCGAACGTCTCGTCGAGTGCGCCAAGCGCGGCATCGATGTCTTCGGACCGGAAGCCCACGCGCAGCTGCGCCGGCGGATCGCCGGTGCCGTGGCTGTTCGCCGGCGCTGCAACCGGTACATGCGGATAATTGCGCCGGGCCAGCCTGTGGAAGCCGTAGCCGAGCGCCACCAGCAGGATCGAGTTCAGCGCCACCGGCACGAATGGAAACAGGAAGCCGGCGCTGATGACGGCAGGCCCTCCCAGCACCGCGGTCAGCGCGGCCGCTCCGCCCGGCGGATGCAGGCAGCGCGTGAACGACATGGCGGCGATGGCCAGTGCCACCGCGATGCCGCTGGCAAGGGCGGTTTCGTGGATGAAATGCGCCACGATCACGCCGACCAGCGCCGATATCGTGTTGCCGCCGATGATCGACCATGGCTGTGCCAGCGGACTGGCGGGCACGGCGAACAGGAGCACCGCCGACGCCCCCATCGGCGCCACCAGCAGCGGCACGTGCGGGCCGTTACCGAGCACAAGGCTGGCGATCACACCGGTGAGTGCAATGCCGATCGTCGCGCCGATACAGGCGACGAGACGCTCGCGCAGCGTCGCGCCGGCAAGAATGGGAACAAAAAGGCGGAAAGCCATGGGGTCGAAAACTCTGCCGGTATTCCAGGGGAAGTCGAAAATGTGCTGATTTCACCGCAATGACGCGGCATCGTTGAATTTGAAAGCCAAACTGATCCGCGAAATCGCAATTTTAGGGAATAGAATTCCGCTAGTGCATGTCGCCCAAAAGTGACCTCGGTTTTGGGAGAACAACATGCACAAAAACAAAACCTGAAGCGGGTCGCCTGAAAATCTTCAGGCGCGACACGCTTTAGGCCGCCGCTGCGGCGGTCAGGCCGCGCGAAATATCGGCTTTCAGGTCGTCGACATCCTCGAGGCCGATCTGCAGGCGGATCAACGGACCCTCATAGGGGGCTTTTGCAACAACGCGGTCGCCGAGCCAGACCGGTACGGCAAGGCTCTCATAGCCGCCCCAGGAATAGCCGAGGCCGAAGATCCGTAGCGCGTCGAGGAAGGCGTGCTGCTGCTTCTGGCCGCCACCGGCAAGAACGATGGAAAAGATGCCGCTCGAGCCGGAAAAGTCGCGCTTCCACAGAGCGTGATCCGGATGGCTGGGCAGGGCCGGGTGGAGCACGCGCGCCACGCCCTTCTGGCCCTCGAGCCAGGAGGCGATCGCAAGCGTACTGCGCTGATGGTGTTCGAGGCGCACGCCCATGCTGCGCAGGCCACGCAGCACCTGGTAGACGTCGTCGGGCCCGGCGCAACAGCCAAGCGTGCAGAAGCTTTCGTAGAGGTGCGTCCAGCAACTCTCATTGGCCGACACCGTGCCAAGCAGCACGTCGGAATGGCCGGCCGGGTATTTGGTCGCCGCATGGATAGATATGTCGACACCGTGGTCGAGCGGGCGGAAATAGAGTGGCGTCGCCCAGGTGTTGTCCATCATGACGATGGCGCCCGCGGCGTGCGCCGCCTTGACGATGGCCGGGATGTCCTGCACCTCGAACGTGTTGGAGGCCGGCGATTCCGTGAACACCACCTTGGTGTTGGGCTTGATCAACGCCGCGATGCCGGCGCCGACATCGGGGGCGTAATACTCGACCTCGACGCCCAGCCGCTTCAGCATCGTGTCGGCGAAATTGCGGGTTGGATGATAGACGGTATCGACGATCAGCAGATGGTCGCCGGCCGAGACGAAGGCGAGCAGCGGCACCGTCACCGCCGCAAGGCCCGACGGCACCAGGATCGTGCCTGCCGAGCCTTCCAGCGCGTCTATGGCATGGGCAAGCGCATCGGTCGTCGGTGTGCCGCGCGTGCCGTAAGTGTATTTCTGGGTTCGCGCCGCCATCGAAGCCGCGTCGCGGAAAAGCACGGTCGAAGCATGCACCACCGGCGGATTGACGAAGCCGAAATAGTCGTGCGGATTGTTGCCCGAATGGGCAAGCCGCGTGTTGATGCCCATCCCGCCGTGCTCGCTGCCGTCTTTCGCCATCTGCGTCGCCTTGTTTGATAAGCCGCTAGCCATAGTGCGGCGCTATGGACCGTGCAACAGCCACCGCCCGCCAGGAGGCGGACTTCGAATATGCCAATTCGTCGCGGCAAAAACAGCGATGCGGGGACGGAGTATTAAACGAAAAACCCGCCTGTGCGGCGGGCTATCGGCGCAAATCAGCACCATGGACGAATATGTACCATAGCTGAGGGCAGGGAGTCAAGAAAAAATTCCTATCAAGAAAAGCGACAGGCACAAAAGCTACCGGCACAAAAAGCTGCTGCCGCCGCCGCCGACCTGTTGTCGTCAGGTCTTTTGTTGACCTGCGTTCGGAGCCCTTGTCCCAGCCGATCGGTCTATTGTGGGCGGCGGTGAATGGTATATGATCGTCGGCTAATGTTAATCGCCGGATTGCTTCGATCAGATGCTGCCGGATGGTTGCTGCCGGTTGACTTCTGGTCCTCCACGATCCGGATCGCGCTCACGAAGCGTGAGCGCGGCAAGGGAGGAATGCCATGCCGGACGTCAAATGGGCCATGAAGGCGAGCGAATTCATCAACTGCAACTGCGCCTATGGCTGCCCGTGCCAGTTCAACGCCATGCCGACATACGGATTCTGCCAGGCGGTCGCCGGCCTGGAAATCGAGAGCGGCCATCACGGCGACACCAAGCTCGACGGGTTGCGGTTCGTCGGGATTTTCAGCTGGCCCGGCGCCATACACCAGGGCGGGGGTGAAGCCGCGGTGGTCATCGACGAGAGGGCGACGGAAGCCCAACGTGGCGCGCTGCTTCGCATATTGGGCGGTCTGGACACCGAGCCAGGTGCAACGATATTTCAGGTCTTTTCGACCACGCTGGAGAAATTCCACGACCCGATCTTTGCGCCGATCGAATTCAAGATCGACGTCGACGCGCGAACCAGTCGGCTGCATGTCGAGGGTATAACCGACGGTCGCGGCGAGCCGATCCGGAATCCGGTCACCGGCGCCGCGCACCAGGCGCGCATCGACTTGCCGCACGGCTTCGAATACGCGATCGCCGAGGTCGGGCGCGGCTGGACCAAGGCGACGGGCCCGATCAAGTTCGAGCTGGCCGATACGCACAGCCATTTCGCCAATCTGCATCTCACGCAGAGCGGCATCGTGCATTGACCTGATCCAATGGGCGATACGGCCCTCGAGGCGGTGCTGAGGCGCGATCGCGCGGTCGTGACGGCCGCGCTCGTCGTGCTCGCCGTGCTCGCCGTGCTCGCCGTGCTCGCCGTGCTCGCCGTGCTCGCCGTGCTCGCCTGGGCCTATGTGCTGTGGCTCGCCGCCACCATGGTCATGCCCGGCTCCCCTTTGCCGGACGGCGGAGGCGGCGACATGGCCGGCATGGATATGGGCGGCATGGATATGGGCGCCGCCATGGCGCCCGGCTTCCGGCCCTGGGCATTGGGCGATTTCGCCTTCACCTTCACGATGTGGGCGGTGATGATGGTTGGCATGATGACGCCTTCGGTCGCGCCGATGCTGCTACTCTATGCCGGTGTCGGCCGCAAGGCGCGGGCGGATGGCCGGCCCATCGCTTCGACGGGATGGTTTTTTGCCGGCTATCTCGCCGTCTGGGTCGCCTTCAGCCTCCTGGCGACCGGTGCGCAATGGCTTCTCGCCCGTCTAGCCTTGCTCGATCCCTCGATGGCGACCGTCAGCGCGATCCTCGGCGGCCTCGTTCTGATCGCCGCCGGCCTCTATCAATGGACGCCGATGAAGGGCGTCTGCCTGCGCCAATGTCAGGCACCGATCGCGTTCCTGGCCAGCCATGGCGGATTCCGTTCCGCTCCGCTCGGCGCGCTTCGGCTCGGCATGGATCACGGCGCTTATTGCTTGGGGTGTTGCTGGGCGCTGATGGCTCTGTTGTTCGTCGGTGGCGTCATGAACGTGCTGTGGATCGCCGGCATCGCCATCCTTGTTCTGCTGGAGAAGACGGTGCCGACCGGGCAGCTGATTCCGCGCGTTTCAGGCGCGTTGATGGCCGCCGTCGGGACCTGGATCGTCTTTCAAGCCTTTTGAGAGCAGTCTTCGTCGGCGGTCTGTATTGGTATGCAGCCGTCAGTAAATCGTCAGATGACAATCTTGGAACCTGGTAGTTCGTCGCACGGGGAGGTCAACAACGACGAGGTATTGCCCGGGATGGATTTCGCTGCCGCGGCCCGTATTGGCCGGCGTTGGCGTTGCATGAGATTTGCCGCCTTTATTAGCCCTGCTGGCTAAATCGCGGGCGTGTTTGTCTGTAAATCGGGCATTTGCGGCAATCGGTTTTCAAACTCTTTGGGTTTCGGTCATTTTCCTTGACCTCACAGGAATTATCGCCTTCGATGACATTTGTGAACGGGAGGCGGCGCGTCGGTTACGATGCGGGGTTCCGGGATGGGCCGGGATGGGAGCCGCGTTCACACGGGAGAAAAAAATCAGGATTTACTCCTGAAAAACAGAGAAAAGGGTCTGTGGGTCATGAAACATATTGCTATCGGCATTCTAGGCGCCGCCACGCTTGGATTGATGGCGTCCGCCGCGTCGGCGGCCACGCTCGACACCGTCAAGGCGAAGGGCTTCATCCAGTGCGGCGTCTCCACCGGCCTGGCCGGCTTTTCGGCGCCGGACGACAAGGGTGACTGGCAAGGCATCGATGCGGATTTCTGCCGCGCTGTCGCGGCCGCCGTCTTTGGTGACGGCTCCAAGGTCAAGTTCACGCCGCTCAGCGCCAAGGAGCGGTTCACCGCGCTGCAGTCGGGCGAGATCGACATCCTGTCGCGCAACACCACCTGGACCATCAACCGCGATACGGCGCTTGGCCTGAATTTCATCGGCGTCACCTACTATGACGGCCAGGGTTTCATGATCAACGCCAAGAAGCTGCCGGGCGTCAATTCGGCATTGCAGCTTTCGGGCGCCGCCGTCTGCGTGCAGAGCGGCACCACCACCGAGCTGAACCTCGCCGACTACTTCAAGGCCAACAAGATGGAGTACAATCCCGTCGTCTTCGAAAAGCTGGAAGAGGTCAACGCCGCCTATGATGCCGGCCGCTGCGACGTCTACACCACCGATCAGTCGGGCCTCTATGGCATCCGCCTGACGCTGGGAGCGCCGGCCGACCATGTCGTGCTGCCCGAGATCATCTCCAAGGAGCCGCTCGGACCGGCCGTTCGCCAGGGCGACGACCAGTGGTACCACATCGTCAAGTGGACCTATTTCGCGCTGCTGCAGGCTGAAGAGCTCGGCATCACCAAGGCCAATGTCGATGAGATGAAGAACTCGGCCAGCCCCGAGATCAAGCGCGTGCTCGGCCAGGAAGCCGATACCAAGATCGGTACCGATCTCGGCGTCTCCAATGACTGGGTGGTCAACATCGTCAAGGCCGTCGGCAATTATGGCGAGATGTTCGAGCGCAATGTCGGCTCGGGCAGCCCGCTGAAGATCGCGCGCGGCATCAACGCGCTGTGGACCAAGGGCGGCCTGCAATACGCGCCGCCGATCCGCTGATCGAAATGTGATCCGGGAGGCAGATCACCTGCCTCCCGGTTTCTCTTTCCAGGGGACGGTCGAATGGCATCGCAGGACGTACTTCGCGAGGAGCCCAGCCGCGGTTCCTTCATCAACGATCCGAAAATCCGGGGCATATTCTTCCAGGTGCTGGTCGTCGTGCTGCTGGTGGCGGGCGTCTGGTGGATTGCCCACAATGTCATCGACAACCTGACGCGGCTGCGCATCGCTTCGGGCTTCGGCTTCCTCAAGGGCCGCGCCGGCTTCGACATCAGCGAGAGCGCGATCGCCTATTCGTCGGATTCGACCTATGGCCGCGCCATTCTGGTCGGCCTCATCAATACCTTGATCGTCGCCATCGTCGGCATCATCACCGCAACGATCATCGGCTTCGTCATCGGCATCGGCCGGCTCTCGCAGAACTGGCTGATCAGGAAGATCTGCACGGTCTATGTCGAGGTCTTCCGCAACATCCCGCCGCTACTGGTCATCTTCTTCTGGTATTCCGGCGTGCTGGCCGTGCTGCCGGCACCACGCGACAGCATCGGTTTGCCGTTCGGCTCCTTCCTCAACCAGCGCGGTTTCTATTTCCCACGCGCCGTATGGGGCGACGGCTCATGGCTGATCTTCGTCGCCCTGCTCGTCGGCATCGCCATGGCGTGGTTCGTCGCGCGCAAGGCGCGGCAACGGCAGATGGCGACCGGCCAGCAATTTCCGGTGTTTTGGACGTCCGCGGCGCTGATCGTCGGGCTGCCGCTGCTCGCCTATGCGCTGAGCGGCTTTCCCCTGAGTTTCGACTACCCGAAGCAGTCGACTTTCAACCTGACCGGCGGCTTCCAGGTCCGGCCGGAGTTCCTGTCGCTTTATCTGGCGCTGTCCTGCTATACCGCCGCCTTCATCGCCGAGATCGTGCGCGCCGGCATCAGGGGTGTCAGCGCGGGCCAGACGGAAGCTGCCGGTGCGTTGGGGTTGCGGTCCGGATCGATCCTGCGGCTGGTCGTCGTGCCGCAGGCCATGCGCATCGTTATTCCGCCGCTGACCAGCCAGTATCTCAACCTGACCAAGAACTCGTCGCTGGCTATCGCCATCGGCTATCCGGACCTGACGGCGACCGCCGGGACGGTGCTGAACCAGACCGGCCAGGCCGTCGAGGGCGTGGTGATCATGATGGTGATCTATCTCGCCATCAGTCTCCTGACCTCGCTGGTGATGAACTGGTTCAACGCCAAGATGGCGCTGGTGGAGAGGTGAGGTAAGGACATGCAAGAACATGATATGTCCTGGGTGCGCACCGAAATGGTGCTGGCGCAGCCGGCGCCCGCCAGCGTCACCGGCCTCGGCGCATGGGTGCGCAAGAACCTGATCGCTTCTGCCGGCGACACCATTTTGACCATCGTCGGCATCGCCCTGGTGGCGATGATCCTGCCGCAAATCATCAATTGGGCGTTCATCAACGCCGTGTGGACGGGACCGGACCGGACCGTATGCGCCACGGTGGCGCAAGGCGGCATCCAGCCGGATGGCTGGACCGGCGCCTGCTGGGCTTTCGTCAACGCCAAATTCGGCCAGTTCATGGTCGGACGCTATCCCATCGAGGAGCGCTGGCGGCCGATTCTGGTCGCCATCCTGTTCGTGGCGCTGCTGGTGCCGATGCTGATCCCGAAGGTACCGCGCAAAGGGCTGAATGCGGTTCTGCTGTTTTTCGTGCTGCCGATCGTCGCCTTCGTCCTGCTGGTCGGCGGCATGTTCGGCCTGCCGCATGTCGAGACCTCGCTTTGGGGCGGGCTCTTGGTGACGCTCAGCCTGTCCTTCGTCGGCATTGCCGTGTCGCTGCCGCTCGGCATCGTGCTGGCGCTCGGCCGCCGTTCCAAGATGCCGATCATCAAGACGCTGTGCGTCGTCTTTATCGAGACGGTGCGCGGCATCCCGCTGATCACCGTGCTGTTCTTCGCCAGCGTCATGCTGCCGCTGTTCCTGCCGGAGGGTGTCTCTTTCGACAAGTTCCTGCGCGCGCTGATCGGCGTGTCGCTTTTTGCCGCCGCCTATATGGCCGAAGTGGTGCGCGGCGGCCTGCAGGCGATCCCCAAGGGCCAGTATGAAGGTGCCGATTCGCTCGGCCTCGGCTATTGGCAGAAGATGTATTTCATCGTCATGCCGCAGGCGCTGAAACTGGTCATCCCGGGCATCGTCAACACCTTCATCGGCATGTTCAAGGACACCAGCCTGGTCATCATCATCTCGATGTTCGACCTGCTCGGCATCGTCAAACAGAATTTTTCCGATGCAAACTGGGCAACCGCGCAGACGGCGAGGTCAGGCTTGATCTTCGCCGCCTTCGTCTTCTGGCTGTTCTGCTTCGGCATGTCGCGCTATTCAATGTACACCGAACGCCGGCTCGACACCGGCCACAAACGCTAAACAAAAGAACAAGGGGATTCTGTCATGGCCACCGAAAATGCCGTCAGCGCCGAAGAGATCAAGGTCAACGCCGCCAAGATGCAGATTTCCACGACCGATGTCGCCATCGACATCATCGCCATGCACAAATGGTACGGCGAGTTCCATGTGCTGAAGGACATCAATTTGAAAGTGATGCGCGGCGAGCGTATCGTCATCTGCGGCCCCTCCGGCTCCGGCAAATCGACCATGATCCGCTGCATCAACCGTCTGGAGGAGCACCAGAAGGGCAAGATCATCGTCGACGGCAAGGAACTGACCAACGATCTCAAGAAGATCGACGAGGTGCGCCGCGAGGTCGGCATGGTGTTCCAGCACTTCAACCTGTTCCCGCATCTGACCATCCTGGAGAACTGCACGCTGGCGCCGATCTGGGTGCGCAAGACGCCGAAGAAGCAGGCCGAGGAAATCGCCATGCATTTCCTCAAGCGCGTCAAGATCCCGGAACAGGCCAACAAATATCCCGGCCAGCTTTCCGGCGGCCAGCAGCAGCGCGTGGCGATCGCCCGCTCGCTGTGCATGAACCCGCGCATCATGCTGTTCGACGAGCCGACCTCGGCGCTCGATCCGGAGATGATCAAGGAAGTGCTGGAGACCATGGTTGGCCTTGCCGAAGAAGGCATGACCATGCTGTGCGTCACCCACGAGATGGGCTTCGCCCGCAAGGTCGCCAACCGGGTGATCTTCATGGACCAGGGCCAGATCGTCGAGCAGAACACGCCGGCCGAGTTCTTCGACCACCCGCGCCACGAGCGCACGAAGCTGTTCCTGTCGCAGATCCTGCACTAGGCCTCGACGGCCACGAAGAGCCCGGCTGAAACACTGCCGGGCTCTTTTGCGTATGGGATAACAGGCGGGCGTTCGTGTCGCGCCGAGCGCGTTTGCAGGGCCGCCTTGCATGAAAAGACTGGGACGTTTTCTAGGTCTTCTGTTGGTTGTCGTCGTACTCGCCGTGGCGACGGGCACCTTCGTGCCGCGGCCGCTGTGGCCGGCGGCCGCCGCCATGCCCGCCGCGACGCGCCACATCCTGGTGCTGAACAATCCGATCCACACCGATATCGCCATCCCGGTCGACGACGCCGTGCGCCGACGTTTCCACTTCCTGGTCGACGCCGGCATACCGGCCGACAGGCCGGAGGTCCGCTACATCGTCTTCGGCTGGGGCGGCCGCGCCTTCTACCTGGAGACGCCGACATGGTCCGAGCTGAAGGCGGTGCCGGTGATGAAGGCACTGACCCTCGACGCGTCGGTCATGCATGTCGACGTCGCCGGTGACATCGTCGAACCGCGCCCCGATGTCGTGGGATTCGACATCGGTGAGGACCGGTTCGCGGCGTTGCTCGATTTCATCGATGCGAGTTTCCAGCGGGGACCGAAAGGCCCGATCCTCGTTCCGGACGCTGCCTATTCCAGGTTCGACGCCTTCTACGAAGCCAATGGCCATTTCAACGCACTGGTCGGCTGCAACACCTGGACGGCGGCGGCCTTGCGCACCGCCGGCCTGCGCACCGGCTGGTGGAACCCGCTGCCTGTATCGCTTGGCCTGTCGATGCGGCTGTATAATTGAAGGCCATTCCGGTGATCAGCCGGCCTTGCGATCCTGTTTGGACACATATTCTCGAAGCGCTCTGTTGATTGCACTCTGGTAGCCGCGACCATCCGGTGCGCGCCTTTTGAACCAAGCGACGAGGTCAGAATCGAGACGCAGGGTCAGTTGTTGCTTGACCGGCTTGAAATAAGGATTTCGGACGGCGTTCTGCCAGAATTCCTCGGTCAATTCGGGAATGTCGCTCGTGTCGACATCATCCTCTGGTCGCGCCTTCAAAGCCGCGATCTCCGCTTTCTGTGCTTCTGTCAGAGGAGGCGGATTGGCCGGGTCGAATTCATATCGAACGATTTTGCGCATAATGCCTTTTCTCTTTGGACGTAGCTCGCCGCGCTGAAATGATGCGGATCACCTCGATCCCGTCTTCCTCTCGATCTGCGTGTGCAACCAGCAATATCAATGCGGTGTCAACCAAGCCGGTTGTCTGCCAACGATATTCGCCCCCTTCAATTCGATCATGCTCCAATAGCGCGAAAGGATCGGCGAAAACACGAACGGCGGTGTCGAAGCTTACGCCATGCTTGCGGAAATTGGATTTCGCCTTTTCGGCGTCCCATTCAAATCGCAATTTGCGCCTCGTTGACTACAAAAATGTAACTACAAATTGCCATTACGTCAAGGTCGACCGATGTAAGCATTCTAATGAGCCCGCCAGCCGTAGAGCCAGTCCAGATCCGCCGCGAGTTTTTCCGACGAGCGCACCTTCAGAAACACATTGCGCGCAATCGCCACTGGACCCGAGGCATGCCAGGCCAGCCGGTTGACAGCGCCGCGTCGGGCGACCTGCGCGACACGCGGCCGCCGTGACTGCTCCCAGACGGCAAGTGCGGCCAGGGGGTCGGCAGGGAAGTCGGCGATGATGTCGGCAAGCGTCGCCGCATCCTCGATCGCCATGGCCGCACCCTGCGCCGCGAACGGCGTCATCGCATGCGCGGCGTCGCCGATCAGTGCGATGCCGTTCGGTGTTGTCCAGGGCTGTTGCGGGTCAACAGTGTGGATCGGCCATGCGGTCCACGGGCCGGCCTGCTCGACCAGACGGGCAAGTTCTGCCGCGGTGCCGCGCAGGGCTCGGGTCAGGATCCCGGCGTCGGCGTTGCCGGACCAGCCCTCGGCAATGCGGTCGCCCCTGGTGAAGGCCGCGAGATTGAAGGCCGCACCCTTGCTGACGGGATAGGCGACCATATGGAAGCCAGGATGCAGGAAGGTGGTGACGCAGTCCCTGGCGCCGATGGCGGCAAAGCTCCGACCGGCGGCACTGCCGGCCGCGACGGTGGCGCGCCAGGCCAGTTCGCCGGAGAAATGGTTCCTTGGCGAAGCCGACCCCTTGGCCGAATCGACAAGTGCGCGCACCGACGACCAGACGCCATCGGCCCCAACCAGCAGGAAACCCTCCGCCTCGATGGTCTTGCCGCCGATCTCGGCCGTCGCGGTGATGCCATCCGGGCCGGTGTCAACGTCGCCGATGCGGGCGCCGGTGGTGAGATGGATATCCGGCATCTCGGCAACGCGCGCGGTCAGTGCGCTCTGCAGATCGGCCCTGTGCGCGACGAGATAGGGTGCCTGCCAGCGCGTTTCGGCGGCTTGCCCCAGCGGCACGCGCGCCAGTTCGCGCAAAGTCGTGGCCTCCTTCAACACCACGGCTTCCGGCCGCACCGCCGCCGGCAGCAGCCGGTCGAGCACGCCAAGCTGGCGAAGGATGCGGGTCGCGTTTGGAGAGAGCTGAATGCCGGCGCCGGTAGCTTCCAGGCGCTGCGCCTGTTCGAACACCCGAACAGGGTAGCCGCGTTCGGCGAACGCAAGGGCTGCGGTCAATCCGGCGACGCCCGCCCCGGCGATGACAATTTGCCGGGATCGCGTGTCGGTCATCGCGCTTGTCGCGAAGGACTCAGGCGGCCTGGTCGATATAGATGCAGCCGGCCGGCAACGTCTCGGTCGCCTTCAGCTTCGGCGAATAACGGTAGAGCGTCGAGCAATAGGGGCAGACTTTTTCGTTGTCGTCGCCCATGTCCAGAAACACATGCGGGTGGTCGAAAGGCGGATTGGCGCCCGTGCACATGAATTCCTTCACGCCGATGTCGATTGCCTGAAAGCCCGCATCGTTCTGAAAATGGGGAATGGAACCGCCTGCCATCGTCGTCTCCTTAACGCAGTCTCGTCTGCATCTGGATCATATCAGGCCTCTTTGCAAGTTCGATGAAATGAAACTGTCGCAAAAGCCTGTCAGAGGATAAGTTAAGCCGGTTAACCCATGAACCGAAAACCGAGTTCGGTTTCCGGGGGGACCATGGGTCGCTATAAAGACGGCTAACCGGCTGACGGTACGGGAAGAGCGGGAATCATGAACGAACTGAAGCCGGTGCAGAGTGAATTCGTGAACGTCGAGGTGGCTCGCCCGGAGGGCGGCAACCCGGACCGGTTTGTCAACCGCGAGTTTTCCTGGCTGCAGTTCAACCGGCGCGTTCTCGAGGAATCGCTGAACCTCAATCATCCGCTGCTGGAGCGCGTTCGCTTCCTGTCGATCTCGGCCGCCAATCTCGACGAGTTCTTCATGGTCCGCGTCGCCGGTCTTGCCGGCCAGGTGCGCGAGGGCATCACGCTGAAGAGCCCTGACGGGCGCACCCCCGAACAGCAGCTCGAACAACTGCTCCGCGAGGTCGAGCGGCTGCAGGAAGACCAGCAGAAGAGCCTTTCGGCGCTGACCGTGCTGCTCAACAAGGAAGGCATCGAGAGCATCACCCGCGATGCGCTGACCAAGGACGAGAAAATCTGGCTGGAAGACCATTTCCAGGAACAGGTTTTCCCGGTGCTCACCCCGCTGTCGATCGATCCGGCGCACCCGTTCCCGTTCATTCCCAATCTCGGCTTCTCGATGGCGCTGCAATTGCGCCATCGCAAGAATGGCGAGGAGATGAGCGCGCTGCTGCGCCTGCCGGTGGCGCTGAAGCGCTTCATCCGTCTGCCGGACCGCAAGCATCATGTCCGCTTCATCCCGCTGGAAGAGGCGGTCGGCCTCTATATCGGCAAGCTCTTCCCCGGCTACGAGGTCAAGGGCTCCGGCACGTTCCGCATCATTCGCGACAGCGATATCGAGGTCGAGGAGGAGTCCGAGGATCTGGTTCGCCTGTTCGAAACGGCGCTGAAGCGGCGGCGGCGCGGTTCGGTGATCCGCATCGAATTCGACAGGCTGATGCCTGGCGAATTGCGCGACTTCGTCGCCGGCGAGCTTGGCGTGTCGTCGAGCCGCATCAGCGTGCTCACCGGGCCGCTGGCGCTCAGCCAGATTTCCGAGATCGTCGCCGTCCCTCGCGACGACCTGAAATTCATGCCCTACAATCCGCGTTTTCCCGAGCGTATCCGCGAGCATGGCGGCGATTGTTTCGCCGCCATCCGCGAGAAGGACATCGTCGTCCATCACCCCTACGAATCGTTTGACGTCGTGGTGCAGTTCCTGCGCCAGGCGATGGCCGATCCGGAAGTGGTGGCGATCAAGCAGACGCTTTACCGCACCTCCAATGACAGCCCGATCGTGCGTGCGCTGGTCGACGCGGCCGAGGCCGGCAAGTCGGTCACCGCGCTGGTCGAGCTCAAGGCGCGCTTCGACGAAGAAGCCAACATTCGCTGGGCGCGCGACCTGGAGCGTGCCGGCGTGCAGGTCGTGTTCGGCTTTCTCGAGCTGAAAACCCATTCGAAAATGTCGCTGGTGGTGCGGCGCGAGGACGGCAAGCTGCGCAACTACGTGCACCTCGGCACCGGCAACTACCATCCGGTAACGGCGCGCATCTACACCGACCTGTCCTTCTTCACCACCGATCCGACGATTGCCCGCGATGTCGCCCAGCTGTTCAATTTCATCACCGGCTATGCCGAGCCGACGGACGAAATGCGGCTGGCGATCTCGCCGTTCACGCTGAGAAGCCGCATCCTGAAGCACATTGCCGACGAGATTGCCTACGCGGTGCAGGGGAAACCGGCGCGCATCTGGATGAAGATGAACGCACTCGTCGATCCGATCATCATCGACGCGCTCTACGATGCCAGCCGCGCCGGCGTCGAGATCGATCTTGTCGTGCGCGGCATCTGCTGCCTGCGGCCTCAGGTTCCGGGCCTGTCGGAAAACATCCGCGTAAAATCGATCGTCGGCCGTTTTCTCGAACACAGCCGCATTTACTGTTTCGGCAATGGGTACGGCCTGCCGTCGGACGAGGCGATCGTCTACATCTCTTCGGCCGACCTGATGCCGCGCAATCTCGACCGCCGCGTCGAAACCATGGTGCCGATCACCAATCCAACTGTGCATGAACAGATCCTTGGCCAGATCATGCTGGGCAACATCATGGACAATCAACAAAGTTTCGACGTATTGGCTGATGGAACCTCCCGGCGCGTCGTGCTGGAGGAGGGCGAGGAACCGTTCAACGCGCAGGAATATTTCATGACCAATCCGAGCCTGTCGGGACGGGGTGACGCGCTGAAGTCGCATGCGCCCAAGCGCATCGCGCAGTTCAAGCGCCGCAAGAAGAACGCCGCAGCGTCCGGCTGATGCTGTCTGATTCCCAGGGCCGGCTGCAGGACCGCCGACCGCTGTCCATCATCGACATCGGATCGAACTCGATCCGTCTCGTCGTCTATGAGGGACTGGCGCGCTCGCCGACCATGCTGTTCAACGAAAAGATGCTGGCCGGTCTCGGCCGCGGCATCGTTTCGACCGGCAAGCTCGACCCCGAGGCGGTGACGCGCTCGATGGAAGAGTTCCGCCGCTTTCGCGCGCTTTCCGACCAGGCCGGCGCCGAGCATATGTATGTGCTGGCCACCGCCGCGGCCCGCGAGGCGGTCAACGGCCCTGATTTCATTCACCGCGCCGAGGAGGTGCTGAAGACCGAGATCCGTGTCATCAGCGGCCGTCAGGAAGCGTATTATTCGGCGCTCGGCGTCATTTCCGGCTTCCATCCGGCCGACGGCATCGCCGGCGATCTGGGCGGCGGCAGCCTCGAACTGGTCGACGTCGCCGGCGAAGCGATCGGCGACGGCATCACGCTGCCGCTGGGCGGTCTGCGCCTGCAGGACATGGCGAAGAACTCGCTGGCTCAGGCGGCCAAGATCACGCGTGACGAACTGGCGAAGGCCAAGCTGTTGAAAGGCGGGCAGGGCAGGCCCTTCTACGCCGTCGGCGGCACCTGGCGAAATCTTGCCCGGCTGCACATGGAAATGACCAACTATCCGCTTGGTGTCATGCACCATTACGAGATCTCGGCCGAAAGCGCGGCGAATTTCCTCAAGCAGGTGGCCAAGGCCGAGATCGAGAAGGTCAAGGGCATCGAAGGCGTTTCCAAGAACCGCCGTTCGCTGCTGCCTTATGGCGCCGTCGTGCTGCAGGAGATCATGGCGGCGATGCAGCCGTCGAAGATCATCGTTTCGGCTCTGGGTGTACGCGAAGGCTTTCTCTATTCGCTGCTCGATAAGGCGGAGCAGAAGGCCGATCCGCTGATTTCGGCCTCGGAGGAACTCGCCCGCCTGCGCTCACGCTCCGTCGCCCATGCGCATGAACTCGTCGACTGGACCGCCAAAACCTTTGCCGCTTTCGGCATCGAGGAGACCGAAGACGAGGCGCGCTACCGCCACGCGGCCGCATTGCTGGCCGATATCGGTTGGCGCGCGCATCCCGAATATCGCGGCAAGCAATCGCTCAACATCATTGCGCACGCCTCCTTCTTCGGCGTCGACCATCCCGGCCGTGCTTTCCTGGCCATGGCCAACGCCTATCGTCACGACGGCATCTTCAACGAAGCCATCGCCCCCGAGATCAAGGCGCTGGCGCCGCCGCGTTATCTGGAGCGCGCCCGCGTGCTCGCCGCGATGATGCGCGTCGTCTACCTGCTGACGGCGTCGATGCCCGGCATCATGCCCAGGCTGAAATGGGAACAACGCGCCAACGGCGTGCTGGCGCTGGTCCTGCCGGCATCGCTGGCCGATCTCTATGGCGAGCGGCCGGCCGGGCGCCTGGCGCAACTGGCCAGGATCACCAACCGCCGGCTGGTGCTGGCCGTCGAAGGTGGGCCCAGTGGGTCGGTGAAGTAGAGTCGGAGCAGAGCGGATTAGAACCTGCTCGGTCGAGTTTCTTCACACCCCTCTCTGTCCTGCCGGACATCTCCCCCGCAAGGGGGGAGATTGGCTGCTTCGTCGTCGGTGCTTTTTTCTTGCAACATTGAAGATTGGCGAAAGCCTGGATGACATCCGATCTCCCTCGTTGCGGGGGAGATGTCCGGCAGGACAGAGGGGGGTGCTGTCCCGTTGACGTTTCCAACCCAGTCCGTCAGGCCAAACCACGTCCGTCGACCGACCAGGCTCCCGCACCGGCCATCGCCAACGCAACGAACCCGCCTGATATCGCAATGTCCTTCATCAGCATCTGCTGGTGCAGGAAGGCGAGCATCGCGTCGCCGCCGCCCTGGCCGTAATGGCCGATGAAACCGGCGGCAATGCAGAAGGCGGCGAGCAGCAGCGCCGCGATCCGGGTCTGGAAACCGACCAGGATGAGCAGCCCGGCGATCAGTTCGAACAGTCCCGTGCCCCAGGCGGCAAGCGTCGGCAGCGACAGGCCGAGGCCGGCGAAATAGCCTGTCGTGCCGGCAATATCGCTCAAAGCTTGGAAACCGGAGGGCGCGAACAGGGCGGCGAGCAGCAGCCGGGAGAGCAGGAGCAGCGCGTTGCGGGGCATGTTCACCTCCGTTATCGGCCGCCGGCCGGCCTCGTCCGATGCCCCGATCCTAGAGCAATTCCAGGAAAAGTGTGAAACGGTTTTCCGTCCGGAATGGCGTCAAATCAAGGAGTTAGAGCGGTTGGCCGTTTCCGTGAAACGGTGAACTGCTCTAGCAGAAAACTCCGGCCGACAGATCGGCGGGCATGTACCAACAACGAAAAGCGGCGCGGAAAATTCCGCGCCGCTCTTTCGTTCGGCTATCGCCAGATTTTGGCTCAGCCGCGCTTGGCGTCGATCGAATAGGCACCGGCGCCCGAGGAAGCCAGCACGAGGAAGCCGCCAGCGATGGCGAGGTTCTTGAGAAACTGGATCATCTGCATCTGGTCGGCCCAACCGGTGTGGGCGACCAAGCCGGTAGCGACCGTGAAGACCGCCAGCACCCAGCCGACAATCCGGGTCTTGAAGCCGACGAGGATGGCGAGGCCGCCGAGAAGCTCGATCAGGCCTACGACAATGGCCGTTACGGTCGGCAAGGGCAGGCCGAGGCTGCCGAAATAGCCGGCCGTGCCGGTGATGGCGGTCAGCTTGCCGAAACCTGAAAGCAGGAAGATGACCGCAAGCAGGACGCGGCCGATGAGGATGGTGGTCGAGGCATTGGATGCGCCGGAACCGGCGACTGAAGTGTTGATGGACATGGTGGCTCTCCGGGATGGGTTGATACCGGGGAGATAGAGCAAGCCGACTGTTCACCAAAGCCACCAGACTGGCGACACATTGTTCACAGTACTTACGTTTCCGTGATCGGGCGGCCCGCGCAAAATTCGCTTCGGGTCAGGTCGTGACGGGAGTAAATTCTCCCATCACGAACACTGGGCTTCTGGCTGATGCAATTCCGGACGGAAAACCGCAAGACATTTTTCCTGGAATTGCTTACCCCGGATGCGTCATGTCCTCCGGCCGCACCAGCCGGTCGTAATCGGCCTCGCTGACCAGTCCGGTGGCGAGCGCTTCCTCGCGCAGCGTGGTGCCCTTCTTGTGCGCGGTCTTGGCGATCTTGGCGGCATTGTCGTAGCCGATGGTCGGCGCCAGTGCCGTCACTAGCATCAGCGAGCGGTCGAGTGCCGCCTTGATGTTGTCTTCGCGCGCCTCGATGCCGACGACGCAATTGTCGGTGAAGGAGACCGAGGCGTCGGAGAGCAACTGCACCGACTGCAGGAAGTTGTAGGCCATCAGCGGGTTGTAGACGTTGAGCTCGAAATGGCCTTGGCTGCCGGCGAAGGTGAGCGCCGCATTGTTGCCGAACACCTGCACGCAGACCTGCGTCAGCGCCTCGCACTGGGTCGGGTTGACCTTGCCCGGCATGATCGACGAGCCCGGCTCGTTTTCGGGCAGCGACAGTTCGCCGAGGCCCGAACGCGGGCCGGAGCCGAGGAAGCGGATGTCGTTGGCGATCTTGAAGAGTGCTGCGGCAGCCGCATTGATGGCGCCGTGCGAAAACACCATGGAATCATGGGCCGCCAGCGCCTCGAACTTGTTCGGTGCGGTAACGAAGGCGATGCCGGTGATGGTGGCGATGCGATCCGCCACCCTTTCGGCGAAGCCGACCGGCGCGTTGAGGCCGGTGCCGACGGCGGTGCCGCCTTGCGCCAGTTCCTGCAGGCCTGGCAATGTCAGCTCGATGCGCTTGATCGACGAGGCAACCTGCGCGGCATAGCCCGAAAATTCCTGGCCAAGCGTGAGGGGGGTGGCATCCTGCGTGTGCGTGCGGCCGATCTTGATGATGTGATTGAACTCTCTGCTCTTGGCGGCGAGCGCCTTGTGCAGGTGCTTCAGCGCCGGCAACAGATCGTGCACGATGCGTTCGGCGCAGGCGATGTGCATGGCCGTCGGATAGGTGTCGTTCGACGACTGGCTCATATTGACGTGGTCGTTGGGATGCACCGGCTTCTTGGAGCCCATGACGCCGCCCAGCATCTCGATCGCCCGGTTGGAGATCACCTCATTGGCGTTCATGTTGGACTGCGTGCCCGAGCCGGTCTGCCAGACCACGAGCGGGAAATGGTCGTCGAGCTTGCCGTCGATGACCTCTTGTGCCGCCTCGACAATCGTCTTGCCGATCGCCGGGTCGAGCCGCTGAAGGTCCATATTGGCTTCGGCCGCGGCCCGCTTGACGATGCCCAGCGCGCGCACGATCGATGCCGGCTGCTTTTCCCAGCCGATCTTGAAATTGCCAAGGGAACGCTGCGCCTGCGCGCCCCAATAGCGGTCGGCGGCGACTTCGATCGGGCCGAACGTGTCGGTTTCGGTTCTGGTCTTTGCAGCGGTCACGGGTCTCTCCTTGTCGAAGTCGGCAACGGCGTATCGCGTTGCACAAACGGCTTCAAGCGGAGATTGCGGGCGGCGAGGATGCGAATCGGTTGAAGGTGCGGCGCTTCTCGCCTTCTCCCCTTGTGGGAGAAGGTGGATCGGCGCGCAGCGCCGAGACGGTTGAGGGGTGGGTGACGGAGTGCCGTCGGCGCCAAGCTGGAACACCCCTCATCCGACCTCTTCGCGGCCACCTTCTCCCACAAGGGGAGAAGGGAAAGAATGCGCGGTTTCGGCCTCTCACCCTAGCGGCGGACCGACAATGTCGATGCCGTTTTCTGCGCAGAGCTGCACCAGTGCCGCGATGATTTCCGGTGTTGGTTGCATCTGCGGCGGCACCTCCGGCTGTTCGGCGGGACGGCTCGCCTGACGCAGCATCGTCTCGAAATCCGAACCGCGCGTGATGGTGAGCGTACGCGCGCCTTCGCGCGATTCGACCCGGTAGGTGTGCGGCAGGCCTTTCGGCGCAATGACGGTTTCGCCGGCTTCAGCAATGCGTTCGTGGCCGTCGATCTGAAAGCGCAGTCTCCCGTCCAGGATGTGAAACACTTCGTCCTCCCTGCGATGCACATGCAGGGGCGGGGAGTCGCCATAGGGCATGCGATGCTCGACGACGCAGGTGCCGTCCTCTCCTGCCGCCGACGAGACGTGGATCGCGACAAGCGTGTTGTTGAACCAGAAGAGTTCCTTGCCTGTGATCGTGCCGGGGGTCATTGTCATGGCCGTCTGATCCTCCTGTTGCCTGTGCCTGCTGGGCCGATGACGATCTAGCCAGGGATATGCCGACAACGGAAATCGAATGATCGTATGGGGCGAATTGATGCGATGAATTTGAACGCGCTCGACCTCAATCTCATCAGGGTGTTCGACGCCCTTCTGCGGGAGAGAAGCGTTACGCGTGCCGGCGAGCAGATCGGCCTCAGCCAGCCTGCCGTCAGCGCTGCGCTCAATCGCTTGCGGCATCTCCTCAACGACCAGCTGTTCGTGCGACGGGGCAATGACATGATGCCGACGCCACGCGCCGAGAGCATGGCCGAGCCGTTACGCGTGGCGCTTCGTGAAATCGAACGCGTCTTCCACTCGGCCAAGGCGTTCGATCCGGTGGAACTGGAGCGAACCTTCACGTTCATGGGTGCGGATTTCTTTTCCATGATGCTGATGCCAACTTTAGCGGCGCGCATCGCGGGTGCCGCGCCGCGCGCGTCGCTAAGGTTTCTCGACAGCGCGCGCGGCGACGTCTCGCGGCTGCTCCAGGACGATGAAATCGACGTAGCGCTCGAGCGTCCGCTGGAGGTCTCCGACTGGGTCTCAAGCACGCCTCTGTTCCATTCACCATTCGCCATCATCGCCGCGAGCGACAACGCTGCGATCAGGCAGGCGGGGATCATGGAAGGCGAGCTTCTACCGATCGAGCTCTTCTGCGAACTGCCCCATGTTCTTCGTTCTATCGATGGCTCGATGTCGGGCTCCACCGACGAGGCGCTCCGCAAGATCGGACGAACGCGCCGTGTAAGCCTGGCCCTGCCGCACTTTCAGGCTGTCGCATTGGCAGTGGCAAACGGAAACCACCTCGCGGCAGTTCCCAGGCAGTTCGCGGTTTGGGCGGCCAAGACCCTGCCGCTCGTCATCTTTGAACCGCCACTTCCCATTGCTGTTCCGGAAATCAGGATGTACTGGCACGCGCGCCACGACGACGAGCCACCCCATCGCTGGGTTCGCGATCAGATCCTGGAGGCGGTAGGCGCACTCGGATTCGTGGAAAGCGGCGCCGCAGAAAATGCCGGCGCCTGGTCTGGTGGCCGGACGGATCAGCCCGCGGTATAGCCACCATCGATCGAAAAGATGCCGCCGCTGGTCCAGGCGGCCTCTTCGCTGGCCAGATAAACCGCGATACCGGCCAGATCGTCAGGGCGGCCGATTCTGCCGAGCGGATAGCTGCGCTCGACATAGGCTTTCAGCTCGGCCTTTGCCTCGGCCGGCAAATTGTCGACGGTCTTGCGCCGCATGGCTGTGTCGACCGTGCCGGGCGCGATGGCGTTGACGCGGATGCCGCGCGGGCCGAGTTCGAAGGCCAGCGATTTGGTCAGCGAGTTCAACGCGCCCTTCGATAGGGAATAGAGGCTCGACGGCCGCTTCGGGATCATCTTGTTGGCGAAGTAGGACGAGATGTTGATCACCGATGCGCCGGCAGCCAGATGCGGCAGCAGGCCCTGCGTGAGGAAGAACACCGCCGTCACATTGAGCGCGAAGGATTGCTGGAACTGCGCCTCGCTGACGGTTTCGAACGGCACCAGGAAAGCCACTCCGGCATTGTTGACGAGGATATCAAGCGGCCTGCCGGATTTTTTCACCTGCTCGACGACGGCCGCGATGCCGGCCGATGTGGCAAGATCGGCCGACAGCGTCTCGATAGTGCCGCCGAGTTGCTCGCGGGCAGCGTCGAGCTTCTTGGTGTCGCGGCCGACGATCAGGACGTCCGCGCCCTCGCGCGAAAAGGCCTCGGCGATCGCCAGGCCGATGCCGTCCGAGCCACCGGTGACCAGCGCGCGCTTGTTGTGAAGTCTCATTCGACGCTCCGAGATTTCTGCCTCGTCGAGAGCACCGTATTGTGGCGGCCGTGGTCAAGCCGTCGGCCTATCCCCGGGTATGAACTTCGACGCCCGCCGGCCGGCAGGCCAGCCGAGGCCGGTTACGCGCCGGCGGTCGCAAGCTCCCGCAGGGCCAGCCGGCCCGCGACATAATTCTTGACCTGGCGGACCGCCTGTTCGCGTGAGACGCTGCCCGGCTGCAGGCCGAGCCGCAGCCAAAGCCCGTCGATCAGCGCGGTGACGCCAAGCGCGATGTCGTCGGCATCTCCAGGCGAGGCGAGGCCGCGCAGGCCCGACAACAGGTTCGAGCGCATGCGCGCATGGATCACTCTCTGGATACGGGCCATCTTCTCGTCGCGCGGCACCTCGGCACAGAGCGACAGCCAGGCATGGCACAGGGGAGGCTGGAACAGATGCGTCTCGAAATTGCCCTCGATTACCGCATCCAGGCGCTCCATCGGCGTACGCGCCCGGCGAAGCCGCGCGATCACCGCCTGGCACAGGACGGCATTGGCCTCGCGCATCGCGTGCTCGAACAATTCCTGCTTGTTGCGGAAATAGTGCAGCACGATGCCCTTGGAGGCACCTGCCTGGGCGGCCACTTTTTCCAGGGTCGCGCCGGCAATGCCTTCGCGCTCCAACACCGCGAAGGCCGCCTGCCGCAGCTCCTTGCGGCGGATATCACTGAGACGCTTGAGTTTCACGGGATCGGTCCATTTCGAATCCACGTTGACATTTTCGTCCGATCAGATCAACAATTGACCCATGGGACAATAAAAAGACCGATTGGTCAATTTGATGACAATGAGGAGAACCGAAATGTTCCGCATCCTTGCAAATGGCGTCTGCCTTGCCGCTCTCATGTTGGCCTCTCATGCGGCCCAAGCGGCCGAGGCCGAGCAGTGCAAGACGGTCCGCATGGCCGAACCCGGCTGGAACGACCTTGCCTTCACCACCGGGGTCGCCAACGTCCTGTTGGAGGCGCTCGGCTATCAGCCGCAAAGCCAGGTGCTCGGCATCAACGTCATCTACGAGGGCATGAAAAACAGGGACCTCGACCTGTTCCTGGGCTACTGGGATCCGGCCATGGTCACCTATTACGAGCCCTACAAGAAGGACGGCTCTGTCGAGAATGTGCGCGTCAATCTCGTAGGTGCCAAATACACCTTCGCCGTCCCGACTTACGCTTGGGATGCCGGCGTCAAGGACATTTCCGACCTGCACAAATTCGCCGACAAGTTCGGCAAGAAAATGTACGGCATCGAGCCCGGCTCCAACCAGTTGATGATGGACGCCATCGCCGATCCCGCCTTTGGCCTGGACGGCTGGCAGGTGGTCGAGTCCAGCGAGGCCGGCATGCTGTCGGAGGTCGGCTACGAGATCAAGGAAAAGCAGTTCATCGTCTTTCAGGGCTGGGCGCCGCATCCGATGAACACGATGTACGACTTCAAATATCTGACCGGCGGCGACAAGTTCTTCGGCCCGAATTTCGGTGCCGCGACGGTAACGACGCAGGTGCGCAAGGGCTATCTTGAGCAGTGCCCGAACGTCGCGCAATTCCTCAGGAATCTCGTCTTCGACATCGATTTCGAGAATGTCGGCATGGGCTATCTGATCAATGACGGCATGAAGCCGGAGGACGGTGCGCTGAAGGCAATCATGGCGAACAAAAGCCGCCTCGACGCCTGGCTCGCCGGCGTCACCACTTTTGACGGCAAGCCGGGCCTCGCCGCGGTCAAGGAAAAGCTCGGCCTGTGAGAGCGGCCGCGCTCGATGGCTTGCCGAAGCAGGATGTGATGGCGGAGCAGGGCGCCTGGGCCAGCCGCAAGCAATTCGTCACTGTCGGCGATCTCGACATCGCCTATGTCGAGATATCGGGCGCCGAGCCGGCACTTCTGTTGGTGCACGGCTTCACCGACACCAGCCGCAGTTTTTCGCTTCTGGCGCCATATCTGGCCGGCCGCCGTCTGATCATGCCGGATCTGCGCGGCCACGGCGCCTCGCAGGCTGGCAAGAACTGCGGCATCGCCGATCTTGCCGAGGATATCGCCGGGCTGATCCAGAGTTTACAACTCGACCGACCGGTCGTCGTCGGCCATTCGCTGGGCGCCATGGTGGCTGTCGCTTTGGCTGCGGGGCACAAGGAGTTGATCGGCGGGCTGGTGGTCCTGGCCGGCACGTTGAAGCCCGATTTCGCGCCGGGTCATCCGCTGGTGGTGAGCGTCGAGGCCCTGCGAGATCCGATATCGCCGACCGATCCGTTCTATGCCTGGTGGCATGCCTGTCGTCCCGACGTGCCCGCAGCCTTTCTCACCGGCTTGGCGCAAGAGGCCTCGGCGATGCCGATCCCGCGCTGGCGCGCGATTCTCGAGGAAATCCGCCGCGCCGACCTGACCGATGCTGCGCGGGCCGTGCAGGCCCGGACGCTGATCATCGCCGGCGCCTGCGACCCGCTGTTCGGCGCGGCGCACCAGCAGGCGTTGCGGTCCGCTCTTCCTGAAGCTCTCCTCGTCCGCGCCGAGGCCTGTGGCCACAACCCGCATTGGGAAGATCCGGCCCTGGTCGCGAAGGCCATAGTCAAGGCATTTGAAGTCTAACGCCCGACCAACGATTGCGATGTGGGCGACAGCCGCAATGTCTCCGTTGGTTTGGTCAGACCAGCTTGCGCGGCCTGCCAAAAGGCCTGCCATGTCGGCGAGGCGGCGAGAGCGGCTTTGTGGCGGGCATGCGCCTCTGCGTTGTCGAAGCCGGTGACGGACATGAAGACGTTTTCATCAGCCCGCACCGGCAGGCGCGGAAAACTGTTTTCGGCATGCTCCGTAACGAAAGCGGCGAGCAGGCGTGCGTCGGCCGTCATCAGGCACGCCGTCTCAGTCTCGAAGCGAGTGGCGAAATCAGCCTCTGTGCCGGGCTGCAAATGATGAATCGCGATGACAACGATGCCGGTCAGCGGTTTGTTTTGAATGGGTTTTTCGTCATCGGCCAGGCTTGGCCGCTGCGCGCCCGCGAGGTCGAAGCCTGCGCCCGGCCACGCCGGCTTGAGCAGCAGCACATCGTCGGAATCGATCATCGTCGCATTGGCCGCATCACTGTGCGCCGCCCAGACCGGCCCGCCATAAAAAGCGGCGAGAGCATTTTTCCGCGCATCCATGCCGTCGAAGCCGCGCATCCAGACGAACATGTCAGGCCGATCGAGGTCCCGGAACTGGCCGATGACGTTCATGCCGGCGTCCTCCTGGCCCTCGATCAGCCTGCCGTCGAAGATGCCGATGAGCGTGTCGCGCCGGCCGGGCTTCAGCGTGTATTGCCGCAACTCGACGACAGGCGAGGCGAGCGCCGTGGGTTTCGGCGCGACGTTCTGGGGCAGGTTCATCCGACATTCTCCAAAACAGGGTGATCGTCCTGTTTTGTAAAACAGACCGGTTGTCCTGTTTTGTCAACATGCTAAAGTTCGGCAATGTCAGCAGAGATGACCGTCCAGCCAAAACCGCGCCCGGGAAAACGCATCAACGACCCTGAAGGCATGCGCAAGAAAGTGCTCGATGTCGCCGAGGACGCGTTCCAGGCGCGCGGCTATCACGCCTCCAGCATCGGCGATCTGATGGCGGCGGCTGATGTCAGCGGCGGAGCGCTGCATCACCATTTCCCGACCAAGAAGGCGCTGGCGCTGGCTGTGATCGACGAGCGTGTGGCGGCAGCGGTCGAAGAGACATGGATCGCGCCGGTGCTGGCGGCGGCGTCAGTGCGCGAGGGCGTGCGCTCGGTGTTCGAGGCCGTGGCGGCGGAACTGGAGCAGCAGGGGTTCGTGCGCGGCTGCCCGCTCAACAATCTGGCGCACGAACTGTCGCTTGCCGATCCCGATTTCCGCCTTGCCCTTGCCGGTATCTTTGGCGGGTGGCGGCAGGCGATTGCCGACAAGGTGCGTGCCGACCAGCAGGCGGGCAAGGACGAGGGCACGGACCCCGAACGCTTCGCCGCGCTGACGGTCGCCGCCTATTCCGGGGCGATGTCGATGGCCAAGACGGCGCAGGATGCCGGTGTGCTGCGGGATTGCCTGGCAGGGTTGGAGCGCAGCGCGCCGTCGCAGGGCGGCTTGGTTGCCAGGCGACGCAACAGGATACTGCCACGGCCGAGAATTATTTGATGTCGGCGGGACAGCACCCCCCTCTGGCCTGCCGGCCATCTCCCCCGCAAGGAGGGAGATCTGCAGCATCGGCGCTCGCTCGTACCTTCACCGGTGGAGATTGGCGAAAGCCGGTGTGACAGCCAATCTCCCCCCTTGCGGGGGAGATGTCCGGGAGGACAGAGGGGGGTGTGCAGGATCGCGACGCAGCCACTTCTCTCGACCTTGCGGCTTCGCTCTGGCTGACACGAGGGGGAAGCGAAGAAGCCTGGGCTCTTACCTACTCGGCCAGCGGCTTGATCGTCTCGTAGCCGTTGACGGATTCCGAACTGGTGCCTTCATCGTAGCGCCGCGCGAGCGCGGCTTGCAGATCGGGAGCATAGAGCGCGGTGAATGAATCCAGCGTCTCGCCGGCACCGTTCTTGAAGGTCTCCTTGACCGCCAGGACATTGTATTTGCAATCGCCCAGACGGAATGTTTCCTTGCCCTTGACGATCAGGCTCAGCGTCTTGGTGCCCTTCGGCGGCTGGTTCAGCGACAGCTCGACGAACTCTATCGTGGCCTTTGCCCCCGCCTTCAGCGGGAACAGCTTGCGCAGATCGGAAAACGGGATCATCGCCTGGCGGCCGGTGTCGCTGTCGCGAAACACCTCGATCAGGCCGGCGAACAGATATTGGGTCTGGGGCGATTGCGATTCGTAGGTGTTGGCAACCGACATCATCCCGCCGGCCACGGGCCGAAATTCGCTCTGGATGCCGGGTCTCGCCAGAACGAAACCCTTCCTGGCGGACTTGGCATCGACGCAACCGGCGGCATGCGCTTGCGCAAGCGAGACATGCCAGACCCGTGGCGTCATGTCGATGATGGCGCAGAGGCGCTGGACGACCGGCTGCTGTCCATGCTGAATCAGCAGATGATGAATCGCCGTTCGACTGGACCGCTTTCCCGACGCAACTTCCTGGTACAGGCTGCAGGATTTGCCGCGGCCGGCGCCTTGCCGCGGCCGGCCTTAGGCCAGACCGGGCAACGCGTCCAGTCGATCGACGCCACCTTCCTGTTCATCGCCGATGTCCATGCCTGCCGCATGGCGAGCGGCTTGAGCCCCAACTGCCTGCAAGAAGGCAAGACCGACGCCGCGCTGCTGCGCAACGTGGCGGTGCTGAATGCGCTTGGCGACAAGGACTGGCCGGCCGAGATCAATGGCGTCGCCACCGGCCTGCGTTCGGCCGGCAAGATAGGCGCGCCGCTCGGCCTTGTCGTCGGCGGCGACATCACCGACGATGGCGGCGGCCAGATCACCCAGCCGAGCGAGGGCACCCAACTACTCCAGTTCAGCCAGCGCTACAGCCAAGGCGTCGGTCCGGATCGCGTGCACATGCCGGTTTATGTCGGGCTCGGCAACCATGATCTCGACCAGAACGGGCCGCCGCACCATGTCGACTGGTACCGGCGCGAACTGCGCGACTATGTCGAGGTCAACCATCGCGCCGGCGTGTTCTTCAAGCCGCCAGTGCCGGCCACCGACTATGATGTCGACACCGACTGCTACTCCTGGGACTGGGGCGGCCTGCATCTGATCCAGACGCATCGTTTCGCCGGCGATACCGGCCACGGTGCCGAGAGCAGCCTGCCATGGCTGAAGCAGGACCTGGCGACCTATGCGGCGGACGGCCGCCCGGTCGTCCTGTTCCAGCATTATGGCTGGGACACTTTCTCGGTGGAACGCTGGGATGCCGCCAGGAGCCACTTTGATGATGACGGCACCGGTGCGCCGCATTGGTGGAGCGAGGCCGACCGGCAGGCGCTGCTGGCGGCGCTCAAGGGCTACAATGTCGTCGGCATTTTCCATGGCCACCAGCACGAAACGCCGCTGATCTATCGCAGGGACGGGATCGACCTGTTCAAGCCGAAGGCTGCCTATATGGGCGGTTTCGCCCTGGCCAGGGTGACCAGCAACGGCATGGACGTGGTGCTGGGCGAGGCGATCGGCGATAATGGCGAGGTCGTGTTCACCAATGCTTTCAGCAAGGGCTGGAGCACCTGAAAAAGGCGGCCTTCGCGACCGCCTTTCCCTCGATAACAACGCGTTCCTCGATGCGGATCAGAGCGCCTTCCTGACCTTGTCCTTGACGTCGCCATAGGCCTTCTGCACCTTGCCGGCGATCCTGTCGGCCGTGCCTTCGGCCTGGGTCTGCCGGTTGCCGGTTGCCTTGCCGGCGGCTTCCTTGACCGAGCCCTTGACCTGCTTGGCCACGCCCGCGACCTGATCCTTGTTCACCATTTTTGCGCATCTCCCGGGATTTTGAATTCGAAGGAATTCATTGCGGTAGCTAACGAGCCGATGTCGGTTAGGTTCCAGGCGTCGCCCGGACGGCAGATCAGGTCGCGCGGCCGCCGCCTGGGGCAAGGTCGGTGGGCTAGGCTGTGAACACGCGTTGGCAATGGGATTTTGGAGGCCGTGCGTGCGGGGAGAAAAATGGCAGAATTTACGCTCTATATTGGCAACAAGTGTTTCTCCTCATGGTCGCTGCGGCCATGGGTGGCGATGAGGCATCTGGAGATCCCGTTCGAGGAAGGTTTCGTACGGCTGCGCACGCCTGAAACTTTTGCCAATCTGGCAAAAGTGTCGCCGACCGGTCAGGTGCCGGTGCTGAATCACAACGGCAAGATCGTCTGGGAAACCCTTGCCATCCTTGAATATCTCGCCGACCTGTTTCCCGAGAAAAAGCTCTGGCCCGCCGATATCGACGCCCGTGCGCTGGCGCGTTCGGCCGCGACCGAGATGCATTCCGGCTTTCGCGAGGTTCGCTATGGCTGGCCGATGAATTTGCGTCGGCCGAAGGGCCACAAGCCGCTTGACGCCGAGGGCGAGGCGCAACGCGCCCGCATCGAGGCGCTGTGGCGCGAGTGCCGGGAAAAATACGGCAAGGGCGGCCCGTTCCTGTTCGGCCACTTCACCGTGGCTGATGCCATGTATGCGCCTGTCGTCACCCGTTTCGATACCTATGGCGGCACGCTGGCGCAGGATACGCGCGCCTATGTCGATGCCGTGCTGGCAACGCCGGCGATGCGCCACTGGTATGCCGAGGCGGCCAGGGAGACGTGGCCGGAACCCGGCCCGGACGAATAGGATCCAAACGAAAACGCCCCTCGCACCTTTTATCGTGCGGGGGGCGTCTTTGCCATCAACTGTTATTCGATTGCTCTCATGAACTGCTGATGACACCGAATAAATGCGCGTCTGCGCAGATGGTTCCTGGATGCCGGAAAACTTTTTTCAAGTTGGCGCAAGCGCGCTGTTTGGGGTCCGATTTGCCGTCATGTCAGGTGTTTTGGCCAGGTGGTTTGGGAGAATTCCGCAGCTGTGGCTTTATGCAAATTTGACAGCGCCCCAAAAGAAGCCTATAAGCAAATCGTCGATATTTGTTTGACTGACTTTTGTTATCCGCGCTTTCGAGCGCGCCTTTGACGAACTTCCCACATCAAAAATCGGGACAAACGACGTTGTGCATCCGCATGGCGTCGAACGAATATTTGCCATGGAAAGGGTTCGTCATGAGCACCGGCACAGTTAAATGGTTCAACGCCACCAAAGGTTTTGGTTTTATTCAGCCTGACGACGGCTCGGCCGACGTTTTTGTCCACATCTCGGCCGTAGAGCGCGCCGGCATGCGCGACATCGTCGAGGGCCAGAAGCTCGGCTACGAGATGGTCCGCGACAACAAGTCGGGCAAGATGTCCGCCGACCAGTTGAAGGCGGCCTGAAAAACGAATTCAGCTCTCCCGGTGACCACGGATGTACTGGCACCGGTGAGTGGCGAATTCGGGCGCATGGCCGCGGAGACCTGAGTTTCCACGGCATATCATGTGCATAAGCAGGGCGTTCCCGTGCACCCCCGGTGCATCCTTTTGGATGTCGTCTGGTTGCGCGACGCTCTCATGGAAGGTCAGGCGGTGCCTGGCCTTTTTCATTTTGCGCGCCTTACCGCCGAAAGTGCGCTGCGCGCCGGCCTGGACGTGCTAAGGGACGCTCCAGCAATTTGAATTCGCCGCGCGTATTGCTTTGTGCGTGATCCTGACCGAAGACCCGGTCTCGCTCCATCGGCACAGGCTCCTGACAGGAGAAAGATTTGACCACCAGTTCAAAGACAACCGTCGATCAGGCCGTGTCCCTGTTCAGCAAGACGCAAACCCAGTCGATGTCGCTCAACCGCATCAATTCCGAGCGCGACGCCGTCAGCGAGGCACGCGAAGCCAAGACCGCGCGGCTGCGCGAATTGCGCCTGGAGAAGGAGGCCGACGAGATGGCCGCCGCCGCCGCGCTAGCCGCTTTGCCGAAGCGGGCCGGAAGACGCTGATGGCCACCAAACGCGTACCGCCAACACCGATCGCCGCCGATGCAACCATTGCCGATATGGTCGAAGGCCTCGACAAGCCGGTCGAATTCGTACGGCGTGTGCTGGAAAAGCTCGAACGCTGCAAGCGTGCCCACGGCGATGCCCAGGTGCGCGTCGGCGTGCGCGGCCGCGCCGAATGCCCGAATTACCTGATCGAATATGTCCGTGAAGACGCCAAAACCCATGAGCGGGTGACTTATCAGGACGCGGCCTACAGCGGCAGCACGCATCGCGAGCTGGCGGCCCATCACATCGAGGCGGTGAAAAACTGGTCGCCCGAGGAAATGAACATCACGGCCGTTTCGGCGCTGATCGGCCGCCTGCGCAATCCGCGCGCCCCATCATCGCGCTTCGCCGACGAGGACTGACATGGCCATAAAATTCTCCTCCAAGGATCAGCCGGCAGCCTCGGGTGCCGCGGCAAAACCGGCTAAGCCGGTTGCCGCGCCGAAGGCCGGCGACGCCATCGAGGCCGCGACCGATCTGTTCAAGTCGCCGGCGGATTCGCCGAAGGGCAAGACGGCTAAGAAGAAATAGCGCCTTGCCGCAAGACGCCGATCGCAACCCCGCCGCGCCAGGGCTGTCCGCCCTGGTGGCGAGCGTTTTGTCGTCGCAACAGGGCACCTTCGATTGCCAAAGCTGCGGTGCCTGCTGCTCCTATTCGGCCGAGTGGCCGCGCTTTTCCACCGAGGATGACGCGCAGCTCGACCGTATCCCGGAAAAATATGTCGCATCTGACCTGTCAGGCATGCGCTGCGAGGGCGTGCGCTGCTCGGCGCTGTCCGGCGAGATCGGCAAGTCGACCGCTTGCGGCATCTACGACGTCCGGCCAGACGTCTGTCGCGCCTGCATGCCCGGCGACGAGGAGTGTCTGATGGCACGCCGAGCGCTCGGATTGCCGGTGTAGCCAAGCTCCGATCACCTCCGCTTGTGCGCCGACCCGCAGCCCGATACGTTCCTGGCCGGGTCGGGTGCCGGAGGAACCATCGTGAGCATCGAATTTCTGTTGACGTCGCTGATCGTCGTGGCTTCGCCCGGCACCGGCGTTCTCTACACGCTGAGCGCCGGCCTTTCGCGCGGCGCGCGGGCCAGCGTCATCGCCGCCTTCGGCTGCACGCTCGGCATCATCCCACACATGGCCGCCGCCATCACCGGCCTTGCGGCGCTGCTGCACACCAGCGCGCTTGCCTTCGAGACGCTGAAATATCTCGGCGTCGCCTACCTCCTCTACATGGCCTGGAACACGCTGAAGGAAAATGGCGGCCTCAGCGTCGAGCAGGATGTGACGCCGCGCTCGGCCGGCAAGGTGATTGCCACCGGGATCCTCGCCAACGTGCTCAATCCGAAACTGTCGATCTTCTTCTTCGCTTTCCTGCCGCAATTCGTCAGCACCACCGAGCCCAATGCGCTGTCGAAGATGCTGGAACTGAGTTCCGTCTTCATGCTTTTGACCTTCGTGGTTTTCGTCGGCTACGGCATCTTCGCCGCCTCGATCCGCAGCCACGTCGTCTCGCGGCCAATGGTGTTGACCTGGATGCGCCGGACCTTCGCCGGCGCCTTCGTCATGCTCGGCGCGAAGCTGGCGCTGGCCGATCGGTAGCGCCACGGGGAGCGGTTCAGTCTCGCTGATCCGCTCCTCTTTGTTGCGCTACTCGGGCACGCTACCCCTTCACATAGCCCATCGCTTCGACGATCCGCCCGTCGGCCACGCGCATGAGGTTGACGCCGCGCAGCGAATTGCCGTCGGTCATGAAATAGCGCCAGCGGATCGTTGCCCGGTCGCCGGCAACGAAGGTTTCCTCGATATCGAAGCGCGTGCCGGCCTGGGTTGCTATCGCCGCCCAAAGCCCGACGCACGCCGCTTGACCGGCATAACGGGCGCCGTCCGGCGCTGGCACGGTGTTCTCGATCACGCAATCCTCAGCCACCAGCTCGGCGAGTGCCGAAGGATCATGGCGTTGGAATACGTCGTTGTAGCGCCGCATGATCTCGGCCGTCTGCTGGGACAGGTCGTACGCGGCTGCGTCCATGACAAGCTCCTGTGTCATCTTCTTTCTCCTGGCTTCATTGGGATTTGGTGGCTTCGACGAGTGTTGCCTTGAGGGTGATCTGGGACACGCCGGCAAGGGCCCGCGAGACGAGGCAGCCCGCCTTGGCGGACTGTGCAAGGCGCTCGAATTCATCTTCGGCAAGTCCCGCGACCTCTGCCTCGGTTTCGAGTTCGATGCGGGTGATCGTCGGACCGGCAGCGGTTGCGCCGAGATGCACCTTGGCGACGGTGCTGATGCTTGTCGGAACATGATTGGCGTTGCCCAGTATGGCGCTCAGCGCCATCGAGAAGCAGCCTGCATGCGCTGCGGCGATCAGTTCCTCCGGATTGGTGCCCGGACCGTTCTCGAAACGCGACGGGAAGGAATAGGCGCCTTCGAAGACGCCGCTGCCGAGCCGCAACCGTCCCGAACCTTCCTTCAGCGTCCCCTGCCATTTGGCCGAGGCTTCACGAATTGTCATTGTCGTTCTCCCTTCGTATGGCGTTCCTCAGGAATATATAGACTGATCTACATATTATGTAGACCGATTGTCATATTCTGCGCAAGGCCTATAATGATTCCTGCTGACAGAGGTTGACATGGCCAACGACACCCGCACCCGCATACTCGAGACGACTGGGCTGCTGCTCAGGCAGCGCGGCTATCACGGCACCTCGCTCAACGACATATTGAGCGCCAGCGGCGCACCGCGGGGCTCGCTCTATTTTCATTTTCCCGGCGGCAAGGACCAACTGGTCATCGAGGTGACGCGCGCTAGCGTTGCCGACGTGACGGAGAGGCTGGGCGAAGCGCTGGCTGCCGAAAAGGATCCGGCGGTGGCCGTCCATCATATCTACCAGTCGGTGGGGCGCATGCTGGAAGACAACCAGTTTTCGCTCGGCTGTCCGGTCGCGCCTGTTGTGCTGGACTCGCCCACCGACGTGCCGGAACTGGCGGAGTTGTGCCGCTCGGCCTTCGAACAGTGGATAGGCCTGCTGCGGGACGCCTTCGTCAGGGCAGGGGTGCCCGAGCGCCGCGCGCATGCATTGGCACTGCTGGTCGAATCGTCGCTGGAAGGACTGATGGTGATCGCCCGCGCCACCCGCGACCGCGCCCCGGTACAGGCCGTGGCCGATGAGGTGGCGGCGCTGATCGAAGCCGCGGTGCTTGCCGGCGAGGTAAAGCAACGCGCGGATGCCGCCGTCTGAGAGGCCACAACGACCGCTGCGCAAAACAAAAAGGGCGGCATCTCTGCCGCCCTTTCCGTATCTGAAGGCTGATAGGGCTGGATTAGAAATCCATACCGCCCATACCGCCCATGCCGCCGCCCATGCCGCCAGGCATGCCGCCGCCGCCAGCCGACTCCTTCTTCGGAGCCTCCGCGATCATGGCTTCGGTGGTGACCAGCAGGCCGGCGACCGAGGCCGCGTCCTGGAGAGCGGTGCGGACGACCTTGACCGGATCGACGATACCCATGGCGATCATGTCGCCATATTCGCCGGTCTGGGCGTTGTAGCCGAAGGTCAAGCCCTTGTTCTCAAGGATCTTGCCGGCAACGATCGATGCTTCCGCACCGGCGTTGGCCGCGATCTGGCGGGCCGGAGCCTGCAGCGCACGACGAACGATGTTGATGCCGGCGGCCTGGTCGGCGTTGACGCCGGTGGCCTTGATGTTGGCCGAAGCGCGCAGCAGGGCTACGCCACCACCAGCAACGATGCCTTCTTCGACGGCCGCGCGGGTCGCGTTGAGGGCGTCATCGACGCGGTCCTTCTTTTCCTTGACTTCGACTTCCGTCGCACCGCCGACGCGGATCACCGCAACGCCGCCGGCGAGCTTCGCCAGACGTTCCTGCAGCTTCTCCTTGTCGTAGTCCGAAGTGGTCTCTTCGATCTGCTGCTTGATCTGGGCGACGCGGCCCTGGATCTCGGCCTTCTTGCCGGCGCCGTCGACGATGGTGGTGTTCTCCTTGGAGATCGACACCTTCTTGGCGCGGCCGAGCATGTTGAGGCCGACGTTCTCGAGCTTGATGCCGAGGTCTTCCGAGATGACCTGGCCACCGGTGAGGATGGCGATGTCTTCCAGCATGGCCTTGCGGCGATCACCGAAGCCCGGCGCCTTGACGGCGGCGATCTTCAGGCCGCCACGCAGCTTGTTGACGACCAGCGTGGCCAGAGCCTCGCCTTCGACGTCTTCCGAGATGATGAGCAGCGGCTTCGAGGTCTGCACGACGGCTTCGAGAACCGGCAGCATGGCCTGGAGGTTGGACAGCTTCTTCTCGTGCAGGAGGATGTAGACGTCCTCGAGCTCGGCAACCATCTTGTCGGCGTTGGTGACGAAGTAGGGCGAGAGATAGCCGCGGTCGAACTGCATGCCTTCGACGACTTCGAGTTCGGTCTCGGCGGTCTTGGCTTCCTCAACCGTGATGACGCCTTCGTTGCCGACCTTCTGCATCGCTTCCGCGATCATCTTGCCGACCGACTCGTCGCCATTGGCCGAGATCGTGCCGACCTGGGCAACTTCCTCGGAGGTCTTGATCTTCTTGGCAGCCTTGCCGAGCGCCGCGACGACTTCGACGACGGCCAGATCGATGCCGCGCTTCAGGTCCATCGGGTTCATGCCGGCGGCTACCGCCTTGTGGCCTTCCTGGACGATCGACTGCGCCAGAACGGTCGCGGTCGTGGTGCCGTCGCCGGCGATGTCGTTGGTCTTCGAAGCAACTTCGCGGACCATCTGCGCGCCCATGTTCTCGAACTTGTCTTCAAGCTCGATTTCCTTGGCGACGGTGACGCCGTCCTTGGTGATGCGCGGGGCGCCGAACGACTTGTCGATGACGACGTTGCGGCCCTTGGGGCCGAGCGTGACTTTCACCGCGTCGGCGAGGATGTTGACGCCGCGCAGCATGCGCTCGCGGGCATCACGGGAGAATTTTACGTCTTTGGCAGCCATTTTTAGCTCCTGGCAGGGGCTTTGATCGAGCCCGGGAATTCAGTTGACGGGGAAAGGCCTGATATCAGCCGATGATGCCCATGATGTCGGATTCCTTCATGATCAGAAGGTCTTCGCCATTGAGCTTGACTTCGGTGCCCGACCACTTGCCGAACAGGATGCGGTCGCCGGCCTTGACGTCCAGCGGGACCAGCTTGCCAGCTTCGTCACGAGCGCCGGAGCCGACAGCGATGATCTCGCCTTCCTGCGGCTTTTCCTTTGCCGTGTCGGGGATGATGATCCCGCCAGCGGTCTTGGATTCGGATTCGACCCGGCGAACGACCACGCGGTCATGAAGCGGGCGGAACTTCGACTTTGCCATTTTTTCTTCCTCGATGAGAACGGTGAGAAACAGTTCCTCCGTCCGGCGGCGCCGGACATATGTGGTTAGCACTCACCAAAGGCGAGTGCTAACGTGGCGCTGAAATAGGCTGACGGCTTTTGAGAGTCAAGGTGCGCGAAGGCCGCGATGCGAGCGAAATTTTTCTCATGCTGCCGCACGATTTTACAAAGCCTGGGTTGCGCCTGCCCCGGTCGAGCGCCGTCCTGCTATCTTCAGTGTCTTGGCGCCCGCAGCACCAACAGCGGGCATCGCTCGGCGAGCCCATAGCTCCCGGTCAAAGCGATGCGAACATCACCAAAGAACGCTTCCGCCTCGCTCGCCAATGCAGTCGCCGGCGCGAAGGTGTAGATGGCCGGCGAGTTCCGATAGACATCGATGGTGCCGATGGTGGGCAGGTCCCAGCCCGTGCGAGCCGAAAGCTCTTTGCGGTCAGGAAACAGTGCATCGAACCTTTCCGCGATCATCCTGACCGGAATGGCATGGTCGGGCGCATCGCCCGTCGCGGTCATTGCGACGCGCCATTTGAGTTCGTGGAAGGTCGAGACACCGCCCGACAGTGCAAGCGCCCGCACCGCCGCCGGATCGTCCGGTGTTTCGGGACCGGCAAAGAGACGCAGTCCCGCTCGGCCGTCGGTGCGCAGTACGCCGGCGATCGCCTCAAACAGCGCCCGGCGCGCGGTTGAAAGGCCGAGCGCCGACAGGCAGCCATCGCCGATCACCGCATCGATGCTTGCGTCCGACACCGGCAAGTCGAGCCAGTCGCCGTTGATTGCCTTTCGCAACGCGGTGTCGCCTGGCCAGATACCGGCGATCATGTCGGAGGATTCGTCGACGGCCATCATCGTCGTCCCGAGCCCGGCGAGTTCCGGCGTCACGCCGAGCAGAATGACGTGCGCCTTCGAAAGGTCGAGCTCACGCTCATAGGCCTCAACCGCTTCCGCTGGCGGCCGCAACGGTGGCCCGAGCAACTGCCAGTGCCCTCGAATGGCATTCCAATGGTCGGTCATCCACACCCCCAAGCCGGCATTGTATTTGCAGGCATAATGGAGGACGCTGATGAAGCCAAGCTCGGGGGGCGCATGACACGCATCGCGGTTATTACGCATGAGTTCGACAGGTTCGAACGCCGGCGTGGCCTGCTGTTTCGCCGCCGGAGCTCCTATATGCTTTTCGGTTTGCTGGAGGAACTGAAGCGACGCGGTCATTCCGTCCGCATAATCCCCGGAACGTCGGCAAAGCCGGAGGCCGACATCGCGGTGCTGCACGTCGATGCGACTGTGACGCCCCCCGAATATGTCGAATACGCACGCGCTTTTCCCTTCTGCCTGAACATCGGAGCCGCCGACATCTCCAAGCGACGCGTCAGTGGCGCGGTGATCGGCAAGGAGGACGACTGGCAAGGACCGGTCATCGTCAAGAGCAATCTCAACAATCTCGGGATGCGGGAGCAAGCGCTCAACCGGCGATCGCTGCGAGCCGGGAAGCCGAAGCCGTTTCCCGGCGTCGAGCTCATCGAGGGTTATCGCGTCTATGCATCCCTTTCGGATGTTGCGCCGGAGGTCTTCGACCGCAGCGATCTCGTCGTCGAAAAATTCATTCCCGAGCCGGAGGCGGACGGCTTTGGAGCCCGCTTCTGGATATTCTGCGGCGAGCGCGAGCGCTGCACCCGCCATGTCTCGCCGCAGAGCCTCGTCAAGGGCGACGACACGATCCGACGTGAGCCGGTTCCGGTTCCCGACGAGCTTCGCACGTTGAGGCGCCGGCTTGGCTTTGACTACGGAAAGTTCGATTTCGTCATGCATGAGGGCAGGGCGGTGCTGCTTGATGCCAACAAGACGCCCGGTGGCGCCCGCAATCTTTCTGCGTTTCTCGCTGCCGGCAATGCCAATCTTGCCGACGGCTTCGAAGCCCTTGTCCGCCAGGTCGCATAGCGGGCGTTCTGATGCTTGCGATGCCCGACACCTCTCATTCGCGGCAGCTTGCTGACGATCGCCACGGCTACAAAAACAGCCGCAGCTGGGTGTGAATGATAGACCGGTAATCCTCGATGGTCTGGCGGCTTTCCGGTTCGCCCTCGGCGAGCGCCAGGCGCACCACGCCGCCGGCGAGCTGGAAGATCAGCAGAACCATGCGTTCGAACTGCTCGCGCCTCTCGGGCTTGAGCAAGGCGATGACGTGGTCGCAGAACATTTTGGCTTGGTACCGGGTTTCCGCGATGTCGAGGTTCTTGAGCGCCTTGTCGGCCTGGATGGCGTTCTGCAGATCCTGGATGGCCGGATCGCCGGCGACACGGTTGAGATAATCATCGAGCAGCCGGTCAGCGGCCACGATCACATCCTTCGCCTCGTGGATTTCGGCGATGATCGTCGTCAGCCGTGCCCGGCTGACCTCTGAAAACCGTTCATAGAGCATCGCCAGGATCGCCGATTTGTTGGGAAAATAGTGGTAGACGGTGGCGATCGGCCCGCCCGCCAGCATGCCGACCTCCTTCATGGTGACGGCGTCGATACCCTTTTCCCCGATCAGCCGCATGGTCGTCGACAGGATCGCGTCGATGCGCTCGCGGCTGCGTTCCTGCTTGGGCCTGCGCCTCGGCTCGGTCGCCATTCTTTTCAATTCGGTCATGCACCGATCTTTCGCACAGTTTTCAAATTCCGGTTGACAAGAAATATGATCAAGTATCAGTTTCTGAAATACTGACAGGTTGTCAGCTTTTTTGCCGCACGGCAAGGACGTTGGGAGGCGCCTTTGGCTTCGACAGACACCGGCCATGCAGGCAGTGGCGACTGGCTGGTCGGCAATCCGACCGGCTGGCAGCTTGCCTCGGCCCTGTGGATCGGTTCGGTGGGCCTGCTCATCCTCGGGCTGCAGCCCGTGTTGCTCGGCGCCCTTTACACTGAGGGTCATGTCAGCGGCGACGAACTGGCGCTGGTCGCCACCGCCGAGATGATCGCCATTGCCATCGGTTCGGCTGTCGTGGCGATGCTGCTTTCGGCGCACCACATGCGCTGGAAAAGTGCCGTCCTTCTGCTGCTGCTGGCGCTGGCCAATGTGTGGACGGCCTATGCCGCGAGCGCCGGCACGCTGATTGCGGCCCGCGCCCTGGCCGGGCTCGCCGAGGGCGGTCTGGTCGCCATCGCCACCGAACTGATCGCCCGCTCGCGGCGCGCCGAGCGCATCGGCGGCTATTTCGTCACCATGCAGACGCTGGCGCAATGCGCGCTCGCCCTGTTGCTGGCGCTCTATGTAATCCCGGCCGCAGGGTCGGCAGGGGGCTTCATCGTTCTTGCCGTCGTCTGCATCGCGTCTCTGGCGGTCGCCTTCACTGTTCCCGGTGACTATGCCGACCTGCCCAAGGAGGAGAATTTGGCCAATGTGCTGACGGTTCCTTCACTCACCGCGCTGCTGTCGGTCTTCTGCTATTTCATGTTCTTCGGCGCGGTCTGGGCCTTTCTGGAACCGCTTGGCGCACAGTATGGCATCGATGCCCGCACCGTCGGCCTGATCGTCTCGGCCAGCCTCGCCGTACAGGTCCTGGGGGCGATGACGGCGACGGCGTTCGAAGCACGCATCGACTATCGCCTTGCCATCGCGGCGATCGGCGTCGTCGCGCTTGTCAGCTCCCTGGTTCTTGCCAGTAGCCCTGGCCTGACGACGTTCTGGGTCGCTGCCTTGGCTATGGGCTTTATCCTGCTGTTCATCGTGCCCTACCAGATACGTCTGGCGATCACCGCCGACGAGACGCGGACCGCTGTGCTGCTGGTGCCGGCGGCCCAGCTTTTCGGCCTGGCGATCGGACCGATCGCGGCGTCGCTGCTCATCGATGGCAAGGATTTCCGGCCGGTGCCGGAATTCGCCGCCGCCAGCGCGGTGGCCAGCGTGGCGCTGCTCGGTCTGTTCGTCCTTGTGTCACGTCGCCGTCGTGCGGTTGCCTGAGCGGGGAGGTGGGATGTCAAACATTTGGAGCAACTGGTCGGGCTTTGTAAGTGCCGAGCCCAAGCTGATCGCCAGCCCCGGCGATGCCGGTGAGCTCGGTGATCTCGTCCGGACCGCGCCTGGCCCGGTGCGCGTCGCCGGCGCCGGTCATTCCTTCACGCCGCTGGTGAAATCGCGGGGCACGATCCTGTCCCTGGAGAGGCTGGAAGGGCTGGTCTCGCACGATGCGCAAAAACATCAGGCGCGGGTGCGGGCAGGAACCCGGCTCGGCGCGCTGATGGGCATCCTGCAAGGCATCGGCCAGGGCCTGCCCAACATGGGCGATATCGACCGCCAGGCGATCGGCGGCGCGCTGGGCACCGCCACGCACGGCTCGGGACCGACGCTCGGCGCCTATCACACGCAGCTGGAGACAGTGCGGATCGTCGACGGGCTTGGCAAGGTTCGCGACTTCAAGCGGGCAGGGGATCAGGACATGATCCATGCCATCGGCGTCGCACTCGGCGCTTTCGGCGTGCTCACCGAAGTGACGCTGAACAACATCGCGACCTACCGGCTGCGGCGCCGCAAATGGGTGCTGCCGATCACTGAGATGCTGCGGGAGTTCGAGACGATGATGGCCGCGCATCGCTCGGCCGAATTCTACTACATTCCGTTTTCCGGCTACGCGCAGTTCATCGCCAGCGATCTCAGCGGCGCCGCACCCACCGCACGGCCGCCGGAAGAGGACGAGTCGGGTTTGAGGACACTGCGCAGGCTGCGCACTTCACTTGCCTGGCTGCCATCGCTGCGTGGCCGTCTGATCCTGGGCGCCATCGCCAAATTGCCGGCCGAGGACTACGTGCAGGACTGGCTCAACGTCTATGCCAGCGACCGGCAGACCAAGTTCAACGAGATGGAATATCATTTGCCGTTCGAGGAAGGGCCGAAGGCGCTGGCCGAGATCATCGAGCTGACCGAGAAGCGTTTTCCCGAGGTCTATTTCCCGATGGAGGTGCGCACCGTTGCGCCCGACGAATTCTGGCTGTCGCCATTCTACAGGAGGCCGACCTGCTCGATCGCCATCCACCATGACGCGGCGAACGATCCGCTGCCATTCATGCGGGCGGCCGAACCTATCTTCCGCAGATATGGCGGCAGGCCGCATTGGGGCAAGATGCACAGCCTCAAGGCCGCGGAGCTGAAAAAGCTCTACCCGCGCTGGGACGACGCCATGGCGGTGCGCCGCGACATCGATCCGCAAAACCGCTTTGTCTCACCCTACATGGCCGGCCTGTTCGGCATCGAATGATGAGCACCTATTTTTCCACCCTGTCGGATGCGCTGAAGGAAGCCGGCATCTTCCAGCCCTGCCTGCTGCTCGATCGCGACCGGCTGGACAGCAACATTGCCCTGGTGAAAGACAGGCTCGACCCCGGCCTTGCTGTGCGGTTGGTCGACAAATCGCTCGCCTGCCTGCCGCTGCTTGCGCATATCGGCAAGGCGCTCGGCACCAATCATGTCATGACCTTCCATCCGCCGATCAGCGAGGCGGTGCTGAAGGCGTTTCCGGATGCCGATCTGCTGTATGGCAAGCCGATGCCTGTCGATGCGGCAAGGGCTGTGCTTTCGAGGGGCGCGGTCGACTGGTCGCGTGTCTGCTGGCTGATCGACAGCGAGGAGAGACTGGCGGAATATGGCGCCCTCGCTGGCGAACTCGGCATCGGCCTGCGCATCGCTTTCGAGATCGATGTCGGGCTGCATCGCGGCGGGTTCGCCAATCCTGAGGCCTTGTCGAAGGCGTTGAGCGCGTTGCCGGCCCGGCTGCATTGCGAAGGCGTCATGGCCTACGAGGCGCATGCGCCGCTCATTCCCGGCCTTTTCGGCGGACCGGCAAAGGCATTGGCCAAGGCGTCGGCGCAGGCCTCGGCGTTCGTCGCCTGTCTCGGCGCCGACCAGCGCCGTATCCTGAACATCGGCGGCAGCAAGACCGCGCTGCTTCATCATGGCGGCATGGCCAACGAGGTCTCGATGGGCTCCGCCTTCGTGCTGCCCAGCGACTTCGATACGCCAGGACTCGACGGCTTCCAGCCGGCGGCCTTCATCGCCACGCCGATCCTGAAAATGGTCGAGCCGATGCTGCCTGGCCCGCCGGCCGTCACCCGCCTGCTGCAGGCGCTCGGCCGCTTCCCGCGCAAGGGCTGCTATCTCTATGGCGGCAAGTGGATGGCCGAGCCCGTCTTCCCCGAAGGCATGAAGGCGAACGGGCTGCTCGGCCTGTCCTCCAACCAGCAATTCATGGGCTTGCCCGCCGACGCGACCGCAAAACCCGGCGACTACGCGTTTCTAAGGCCGACGCAGAGCGAAGCCGTGCTGCAGCAGTTCGGGTCGATCGCTGTGTTTTCCGGCGGCGGGATAGTCGATCGCTGGCCGGCGCTGCCGATGGCCTGACCGACTACGCCTTCACCGGTATCCAGATCTCCAGCCCGCCATTGCCGCTGCGCGGGTCGAACTCAGGGCCGTAGCGTTCGAATTCCGGCGCATCCGATATCTCGTGGCCGGAAGCCGGCAGCCATTTGTTCCAGATCGTATTGACCGTGCGGCGGATGGTCGAGATGTGTTCGCGGTGGGCAAAGACCGCATATTTCTGCGCCGGCACCCGCACCCGGCTGAATTCCCTCGGCAGGTCGGAAAAATCAGACACTTCGACGCCGGCGATGTAGTCGAAATTGCCGGCATCGTCGCCGTTGACGCAGACGCCATAGGCGACATCGCCGGTCTCGCCCGGAATGTTGCCGATATAGGGGCCGAAGCGCTGCCATTGCATCGGAATGGCGGCGCTGGTTTCGCAGCTGTAGCGTTCGCCGAGGCCGGCGATCAGGAACGGCCGGCTGGTCTCGAAACGCGGTGGTTCGAGATTGGTGAGGAAGGACTGGTCCATCAGGATCGGCTCCACGAGGTCGAGCTTGTCGAGTGTGCCTTGCGCGCGCACCAGTTCCGGCGTGGTGCCGAACTGATCGCGGAAGGCACGGGTGAACGCCTCATGCGAGTTGTAGCCGGCGTCGAGCGCGACGGAGAGAATGTCGGGCGCCCCGCCGGCCAGCTTGCGCGCCGCCTCGGTGAGCCGGCGTGAGCGCATGTAGCCCATCACCGAGCGGCCCGTGGCAGCGCCGAAAGCCCGCGTCACATGAAAACGCGACACGCCGCTGCTTTGCGCGATATCGTCAAGCGAGATCGCCTCCGGCAGATGACTTTCGACGAACCACAGCGCTTTCTCGGTCGGGTTCATTTTGCTCCTCGCATTGGCCAGATCATCCTGCCGTTTCCTGGCGCGGCCAGTTTGATCGAAATTGCGCATCCCGCGCAATCGAACCGATCCCGTCACAGTCGCACACCGATATGGCACAGCGGTCGAGCGCCCCTTGCCGCCGACGAGCCAAATTCGGCAGGCTTCGCTTGACAGCGCCAGGCGGCATCCTCTAAATGCGTAATGTTATTACATATCGAGAGCGTGAAATGCATGTTTCCCCTAGCCGGCCCACCACTCCGTCCGAGAAATCCATTGCGAAGCGATTGGAGGAAATCTACGCTGAAGCGGTGATGGTCCCCGAGTCGAAAGGCGAGGGGTGAAAAGGGAACACGGTGAGATCCCCAGGGGTCCAGGCCGTGGCTGCCCCCGCAACTGTAAGCGGCGAGCAAAATCCGTGAATGCCACTGGCCGGCAAGGCTGGGAAGGCAGGATGGCGCAACGACCCGCGAGCCAGGAGACCTGCCATCACTGAGTTGACCGGACGGGGTGTGCCGGGAGGAAACGCGAATCCCGGTCTTGTCGGCCGCTTCGCCAGCTTCCTTCCGTCGCCAGTTTTGGAAAGTGACGGAAAGTTGGACGGCTCTATCGATCATCGCATCATCGTGTGCACGCTTTGCCATCCCGGCAATCTGGCGGGCAGCCGATGACCGTAGCGCTTCTCGAAGCACATGACCTCTGCGCCATGGCCAATGGGCGGGATCTGGTCCAGGCGGTCAGCTTCTCGGTGGCCGCTGGCGATCGCCTAGCCATCATCGGTCCCAACGGCGCGGGCAAGACGACGCTGCTGCGCATGCTGTCGGGCATGCTGCGGCCGAGCTCCGGCGAGGTGAACCTCGGCGGGCGCCGGCTGGACGGGATTTCCGCCGCCGAGCGGGCGCTGCATATCGCCGTTGTCGGCCAGACCGACCAGCCCGATCCGCGGCTGGCGGTGATCGACTATGTCGAGCTGGGCCGGGTCCCGCACGCTCGGCTACGGCGCAGGAGCGAGGAGCGTGACATTGTCGTCGATGCGCTGCGCCGGACCGGCCTGCTGCCGCTGCTTGGCCGCACCATCGGCTCCCTGTCGGGCGGCGAGCGCCAGCGCGCCCAACTGGCGCGCGCCATCGCCCAGCAGCCAAAGATCCTGTTCCTCGACGAGCCGACCAACCATCTCGACCCGCGCGCCCGCGGCGAACTGCTTGAACTCGTGGCCGGCTTCGAGATGATGGTGATCGCGGTGCTGCACGATCTGGCGCTGGTGGCACCGTTCGCCACCAGGGTGGCGGTGATGAACCATGCCCGTCTGCAAGCGCTCGCCGCACCGCGCGAAGCGCTGACCCAAAAGCTGATTCGCGAAATTTTCGGCATCGATGTGCTGCGTCTGCGCCATCCGACCGAAGACCGCGAACTGACGGTGTTCGATGTTCCGAACCGTGCCGCGCCGCCATCCTGATTGAAGCCGTCCCATATCGATCATCCCGTCCACAGGAGCAAACCCTTGAAACGCCTTGCTTTTTCGCTTGCCTTCTCGCTGCTGGCCTCGACAGCCCTGGCCTTCCCGGTAACTGTCGACAGCTGCGGCAAGCCGCTGACCTTCGATGCGCCGCCGAAGCGCGCCGTCATCCAGGATCTCAACATGGCCGAGATGGCTTTCGCGCTGAAACTGCAGCCGTCGATCGTCGGCCTGACCGGCATCACCGGATGGTACAAGGTGGGTCCTGAGTTCAAGGCCGAGCAGGGTTCGATCCCGGAACTGGCGCCGAAATATCCGACGCTCGAAAACCTCGTCGCGGTCGAGCCCGATTTTTTCTTCGCCGGCTGGTATTATGGCATGAAGCCGGGTGGTGAAGTGACGCCCGACACGCTTGCTCCGCACGGCATCAAGACGCTGGTGCTGACGGAAAGCTGCGTCCATCTCGACAAGAGCCGCCCCGCCGCCTCGATGGACCTGCTCTATGGCGACGTCGAAAAGCTGGGCAAGATCTTCGGCAAGGAGGCCGAAGCTGAGAAGCTTGTCTCCGGCTGGAAGACGCGGCTCGCCGACATCACCGCCAAGGTCGGCGACGCCAAGGGAACGCGGGTCTTCCTCTATGATTCCGGCGAGGACAAGCCGTTCACCGCAGGCAAATTCGCCATCCCCAGCGCCATGATATCAGCCGCCGGCGGCGACAACATTATGGCCGACATGGATACCAGTTGGGGCAATACGGACTGGGAAACGGTGGCGTCGCGCAATCCGCAATTCCTCATCCTGCTCGATTACCAGGATGGCGGTGGCTACAGGAAACTGCTCGATTTCCTGAAGGCGCATCCGGCGATGAAGGAGACGGACGCGGTCAAGAACGAGCGCTTCGTCGCCCTGCGCTATGCCGAACTGACGCCGGGCCCGGCCAACATCGAAGCGATCGACAAGATCGCCAAGGCCATGCATCCGGAAGCGTTTTGATGCCTGTCGCCCAAAAGTGCGCAGCGGTTTTGGGGCAACGACATGCATGAACAAAAGATGCTGGAAGTGCGTCGCACGCGTCCTGACAGACACGACGCATTTCCAGGCTTGCGTCATCCGGCATTTGCACTGGCCATGATGGTGGGAGCGGCGGCGATCGCCGCTCTCGCTCTGCTGTCGATCGCCTACGGCTCGACGCTGATCCCGCTGACCGATGTTGTTGCCGCGCTTGGCCGCGCAGTCGGCTTCAGCGGGCACGACGTGGCCGGGCCGGTCGGCAAGATCGTCGTCGACCTGCGGCTGCCGCGCACGATCCTGGCCATCTGCGTCGGGGCCGGTCTCGGCGTCGTCGGTGCGCTGCTGCAGACGGTGACCCGCAACGACCTTGCCGACCCGTTCCTGTTCGGCCTGTCGTCGGGCGCCGCCGCGGGTGCGGTTTCCGTCATCACCGTCTTCGGCGACAGTTTCGGCATCTGGACATTGCCGGTCGCGGCCTTCACCGGCGGCATATTGGCTGCCGGCGTCGTGCTGCTGCTGGTTGCGCGGGTGAGGGGGCAAGGCCCGGAGCGGCTGATCCTTGCCGGCCTTGCCGTGTCCTTCATGTTCACCGCCTTGACCAACTATCTTGTCTTTGCCGGCGATCAGCGCGCCGCCCACTCCGTGCTGTTCTGGACCATGGGCGGCCTTGGCCTGGCGCGCTGGGATAATATCTGGCTGGGCGCGCTGGGAGCAGGCACCATTCTGGCTTACGCGCTGTGGAACCACCGCCGGCTCGATGCTTTCCTGGCCGGCGAAAACGCCGCCGAAAGCCTGGGCGTGCCGGTGGCGCGGATGCGAAGGATGACCTTTCTCGTCGCCGCCTTCTCGACGGCGATCCTGGTCTCGGTCGCCGGCGTCATCGGCTTCGTCGGGCTGATGATCCCGCATCTGTCGCGGCCGCTGGCGGGCCCCTTGCACCTGCGCCTGGTTGCCAGCTGCGCCGTCTTCGGCGCCGTGCTGTTGCTGGCCAGCGATCTTCTGGCCCGAACGCTGCTGCCGCCGCAGGAACTGCCGATCGGCATCATCACCAGCTCGGTCGGCGCGTTCTTCGTCGTCACCATGCTGATCCGCAACCGGCTTTGAGTGCGGCCTGGGTCAGGGCCGCGATTACTCTCCCGAAATGCCCAGTTGCACCCGTTGCTTTGGGCGCTTCGACTGGAACAGGGCAAGCAAAAAAACGCCGGCCTGAACGACGACGATCGTCGGGCCGGTGGCTGCGTCGATGTGATAGCTGAGGATCGTTCCCACGACGCTCGACCCGATGGCGGCCGCGGCGGCAATGGCGAGCATGCGCTCAAAGCTCTTCGTCAAAAGAAAGCCGATCGCTCCCGGCGCGATCAGCATGGCGATGACAAGGATGATCCCGACAGCCTTCAGCGAGGCCACGATGGTCAACGCGAGCAGCGTCAGCAGCCCGAAATGCAGCAGGTTGACGGGCAGGCCGATCGCGCGCGCATGGGCCGGATCGAAACAATAAAGCAGCAGATCCTTGCGTTTTGCCAGAACGATGAGGATCGCCGGCACGACGATGACCGCCGCCTCGATCACGTCGCGCCACTGGACGCCGAGCATGTTGCCGAACAGGATATGATTGAGATGCTGGTCGGTCTCGACCTTGACGAACAGCACCAGGCCAAACGCGAACATGCCTGAGAAGACGATGCCCATGACTGCGTCCTCCTTGATCCGGCTGTGCTGCTTGAGGTAGCCCGTCGCCAGCGCGCAGCCAAGTCCTGCCACGAAGGCGCCGAAGGCAAGCGGGATCCCGGCGATATAGGCGAGCACGATACCCGGAAGCACGGCATGCGAAACGGCGTCGCCCATCAGCGACCAGCCCTTCAGGACGAGATAGCAGGACAACACTACGCAAATGGCGCCGACCAGAACGGCGACGGCGAGACCGCGACGCATGAATTCGTGACTGAGCGGTTCGGCGATCCAGGACCAGATCGTCATCATGACGCGACCTGCGATGCGGCACGTGCCGCCCGGCGTGCGGCGAGCCGCCCATGTTTGGGTGCGAAGACGAAGGCAGTCAGAAAGACCACGGTCTGCAGCACCACGATCAGTCCGCCAGTCGCGCCATCGAGAAAGAAGCTGAGATAGGCGCCAACCGCGCTCGTCGCCGCGCCGATCGCCATCGCGAGCAGGATCATGACGCCGAACCGATCGGTAAGCAGGTAGGCGGTGGCGCCAGGCGTTACCACCATCGCGATCACGAGGATCGCGCCGACGGTCTGGAGCGCGGCGACGATGCAGGCGCTGAGCAGCACGAAGAACAGGACCCGCAGCCGCCACGGATTCAGGCCGACGCCGCGCGCATGGTTCTCGTCGAAGAACACCAGCATCATATCCTTCCATCGAAGCCCCAGTACAGCCAGCGAAACCGCTGCGATGAGGATGACCTGGGTTACATCCTCGTCGGAGATTGCGAGGATGTTGCCGAGTACGATGGACTGGATGTTTACGGAGGTCGGACTGATCGACGCAATCAGCAGCCCGCCAGCGAACAGCGTTGTAAAGACAAGGCCGATCACGGCGTCCTCGCGAAGTTGCGTCACGCGCCGCACCAAGGTGATGCCGAGTGCGGCGATGAGGCCGGAGGCGAATGCGCCGGCGGCATAGGGAAGGGCCAGCATGTAGGCGGCCGCAACGCCCGGCACCACCGAGTGGGCAAGCGCGTCGCCCATCAGGGCCCAGCCCTTTAGTATGAGATAGCAGGACAGGAACGCGCAGACCATGCCGACCAGGGCGCTGACCCAGATGGCCTTGGCCATGTAGTTGTAGGTGAAGGGTTCCAGCAGGATGTCGATCACGGGGCTGGCGATCCGCTGTCGGGCTTCATCATCTTCTCTTGATCCCGCTCGCCGTAAAGCACCAGAGGACGCTCGTCATCGGTCAGCACGGTCAGGTGGCGAGCGTCGGGGTCGTCATGAAGATCGGCGCCGCCGAGGCGCAGATGCCTCAGCACGCCGCCAAAAGCTTTCGCAAGATTGGCTTGCGTAAACGTTGTCTCTGTTGGTCCGAAGGCCAGCACCGTCTTGTTGAAGATGACGACATGGTCGCAGAAATTGACGATGCTGCCGAGATTGTGCGTCGACACCAACATCAGCTTGCCGTCGTCGCGCATCGACCGAAGGAGATCGATGATCGCTGCTTCGGTCTGAACGTCGACGCCGGTGAACGGCTCGTCGAGCAGGATGATTTCGCCGCCCTGCGCCAGAGCGCGCGCCAGGAACACACGCTTCTTCTGGCCGCCGCTCAGTTCGCCGATCTGGCGCTTGCGAAAATCGGTCATGCCGACCCGTTCCAGTGCCGCGTCGACCGCCATGCGATCGGCTCTGCCTGGGATACGCAGAAAATTCATGTGGCCGTAGCGGCCCATCATGACGACATCTTCCACCAGCACCGGAAAGTTCCAGTCGACATCCTCGCTCTGCGGCACATACGCGACTAGGCCGCGCTTCAGCGCTGCGCGGACGGGCAATCCGGCGATAAGCACTGTTCCGGTCGACGGCGTCAGGAAGCCCATCAGCGCCTTGAACAGCGTCGATTTGCCGGAGCCGTTGACGCCGACCAGCGCGCAGATGGTGGAGGCGCCGAGCCTGAAAGAGGCGGAGTGTACGGCCGTGACCCCGCTTGAATAGTTGACGGTGACGTCGTCCACGTCGATGGAGGCAACGACCCGGCCGCTACCGGTCGATGTTCGATCATGGCTGCTGTCCGGAGCGAGCGCGGTGCGAACCCCGGTCACCCGCCGAACCCCTGGACGATCGTCTCGACGGTGGTTTCGAGAAGCTTCAGATAGGTCGGAACCAGGCCGTCTTCCTCGCTCAGCGAATCGACGTAGAGGACGCCTCCATAGGTGGCTCCGGTTTCGCGCGCGACTTGCTTGGCCGCCTTGTCGGAAATGGTGCTTTCGCTGAACACCACCGGAATCTTGTTCTCGCGCACCAGGTCGATCAGCTTGCGCGCCTGTTGCGGGGTGCCTTGCTGGTCGGCGTTGATCGGCCACAGATAGGCTTCGCGCAGGTCGAAGTCGCGTGCCAGGTAGCTGAAAGCGCCTTCGCTTGTAACCAGCCAGCGTTGGTCCGTGGGGATCGCCGACAGGCGCTTGCGCATGGGCTCGTCGATTGCCTTGATCTTTTCCGAATAGGCGGCGGCATTGGCGGCATAGACCGGGGCGTTTGCCGGATCCGCCTTGGACAGCGCCTTGCGGATGTTCTCGACATAGATGAGGGCGTTCTTCGGCGACATCCACGCATGCGGATTGGGCTTGCCTTCGTAAGGTCCCTCCTTGATCCCCATCGGCTCTATGCCCTCCGTGACGACGGCACTCGGCACGTTCTTCACGTTGTCGAAGAATTTCTCGAACCAGCGTTCGAGGTTCATGCCGTTCCAGAGCACGAGGTCGGCCGATTGCGCCCTCACCACGTCGAGCGGCGTCGGCTGATAATCGTGGATTTCAGCGCCGGGCTTGGTCACCGACTCTACGATTGCCGCGGTCCCGGCCACGTTTTGCGCGATATCCTGGATGATCGTGAACGTCGTCACGACGCGCAGAACCTTCCCTGCCGAAGGCTGAGTCTCCTGTGCCATGACCGGAACGAGGCTCGCCATCGTCGCAAAACCGATGGCCACAAGGCCGCCAAGCGCCCGCAGCATCGTCCTGCGGGTTGGGGAAGCAGAAACAGTCATCGGATGCCTTTCGACTGGAGTTGATCGTCGCCCATGCGCTGCTCACGTCATGCTAATGCAAGTGAGTTGCATCTGATATTGCAGTTGCAACTGATTTGCAAGTAGCTAATTGCAGTCGCGTGGCAACGCGGCTAAGTATGACGGATGAAAGCGGACAACGACCTTTTCGAGCGATTCCGGAGCAATTTGAAAGCCGCCGGTGTCCGGATGACTGAACAACGCAAGGTGATCTTGCGGCTGCTGGCGGATGCGCATGACCATCCGGACGCGAACGAATTGTATTCTCGTGCCCACCAGATCGACGGCAGCATTTCCTTGTCGACCGTCTACCGGACGTTGCGGCTCCTGGAGGAGAAAGGCGCCATCCAGCGTCATGCCTTCGACGAGGGCCGCGCCCGGTTCGAAAACGCGGACCGTGAACATCACGACCATCTCATCGACCTCGACACCGGTCAGGTGATCGAGTTCCGTTCCGACAAAATCGAGAAACTGCAGGCCGAGATAGCGTCGGAGCTTGGCTTCGAGATCGTCCGCCACAAGCTGGAACTGTATGTCAGGAAACGCGCTAAATAGCGTGGTTTCTGGTCGTCACCATGCTCATCCGCAACCGCTTTGGGCGCGGCAACAGATCGCCGGATCACACGGTCCAGAAATAGCGCACGATGTGGAAGAACACCGGGGCAGCGAAGACCAGGCTGTCGGTGCGGTCCATCATGCCGCCATGGCCTTCGATCAAATGGCCCCAGTCCTTCACGCCCTGATCGCGCTTGATGGCCGATGCGACCAGCCCGCCGAGGAATCCCATCGAGCAGGCGACGAAGGCCACGGCTGCCGCCTGCAGCGGCGAGAAGGGGGTCACGAACGACAGCAGCGCGCCAAGCAGGCTTGCCGACACCAGTCCGCCGATCAGGCCTTCCCAGGTTTTCGACGGCGAGACGTTCGGCGAGAAACGATGTTTTCCAAAGAGCTTGCCGAAGATGTACTGCAGCACGTCGCTGCCTTGCACGACGATGATCAGGAAAGCGATCAGCAGCAGGGTCCGGCCTTCGAAGCCTGGCACGTCGAGAGTCAGCAGGGCGGGGACGTGGCTGACGCAATAGACCGAGATCATCACCGCCCATTGCTGCGCGGCGATGCGCTCGAGGAAGCGTTCGGTGTCGCCATGCAGCGCCGTGATGGCCGGCATCAACAGGAAGCAGTAGACCGGAATGAAGATGACGAAGAGCCCGTACCAGGCGGTCCACACCAACCAGTACTGAAACGGGATGATGATGCCGAACATGCCAAGCAGCACCCAATGGTCGCTGCGGCGCGTATGCGTCAGCGTCACGAATTCGCGCAGCGCCGCGAAGGAGATCAGCGCAAACAGGATGGTCATCCCGTAACGACCGAAGAAGAAGGCGACCGTCATCAGCGCAACCATCACCCACCAGGCGTTGATGCGCTGGGTCAGATTGACCAGCGTCGAACTGAGCGGCTTCGGCGCTCGCGCCGAAAGTATGGTGGCGACAACGCTGGCGGTGGTCAAAACCGCCAGCAGGCCGATGATCAGGATGGAGATCTCGTGGCGCATCAATCGTCTCGCTCGGGACGCGGGTTGAGCGCCAGAAGCGTGGCGTGGGCGCGTTCGAGGAAGGCGCGGCGTTCCTCGCCCGGGCCAACCGCGACCGGGGCGCCGAAGACGACGCGGCACAGCAGCGGCACCGGCAGGAACTGGCCCTTGGGCAGCACGCGCGACATGTTCTCGATCCAGCACGGGATCAGCTCGACCTCAGGCCGCGCCGTCGAGAGATTGTAGAGCCCGGAGCGGAAAGCCAGCAGCGGCTCCTCGGTCATGTTGCGGGTGCCCTCGGGAAACAGGATCAGCGAATGGCCCTGGTCGAGAACCGACAGCATGATCTCGATCGGGTTTTCCTCAGGCTTCGTCCATTGCCGGTTGATGAGCACGGACGACAGCATGTCCTGCGCGATGAAGCGGCGCAGCCGCGACTTTCCCCAATATTCGCCGGCGGCTACCGCGTGCGTGATCGCGCGCTCCCTTTCGCTGAGACAGGCCGACAGCAGGATGAAGTCGCCATGGCTGGTGTGATTGGCGAAATAGATGCGCTGCCGGTCGGACGGCAGGCTGCCGCTCCAGATCGGACGCACGCCGGTCACCATCCAGGCCAGCGCCGAGAGGCCGACGGACGTCACGGTCTGCAGCAAGGTGAAGGTTTTCAGCGAAAGCTTGTTCATCGCGGCGCCCAAAACCCCGCCGCCAGAAGCGCTGCGGCAAACAGCGCCAGGGCCGCGCGCTGCTTGAACAGCAAGCGGTTTGTGCCGGCCATGCGGTCATCGAGCGAGCGTGTCGCGGACGGGGCCGGTTTCAGGCGCATGCGCGTCAGCATGTCATCCACCGCGGCGCCGCCGGAAGCTTCGTCGTCATGGCTCGCCATCATCCGGAACAGCAGCGCGTCGAATGCCAGCAGCGCCGACAGCGCCAGCACGGCGACAGCGCTCGCGGCGGTGATCGACAGGGCGAAGGCCGCCGGCAAGTTTTCGAAAGCGCCGCGCGTCGAGGCAGCCAGCGGCGCAAGAATATTCGCGGCCACCACGAGTGCAGCCGGCCAACCGGCCTGCCGCATCAACATGCCGGCGAAGCGGTCGGTGCGGTCCTGATAGGGATTGCCGGTCATGACGCCACCCGCTCCGTGGCCTCGGCGAGATGAACTGGCCGGCCGGCGGCCGCGAGCATCTCGCGGGCAAGCGCCGGCGTCGTGGCCTTGCCGGTCGCCACCAGCCATTCGGCGACGACGCCGGCGCTGCGCTGGAAGCCGAGCGCGCAACACACCAGCACGATGCCGTCGCGGCGCGCACTCTCCAGCGCGCCGGCTGCCTGTTGCCGTATCGCCACCGGCGGCGGCAACAGGTCGACCATCGGAAAGCTGATCCAGCGGCAATCGGCTGCCGCCGGCTTTTCAAGTTCGGCGGCGAGGTCGATGACCGTGCCGAAGTTGTTGGCCTCGCGTGCCGTGGGAAAGCGTCCGAGAAAGACGCCGTCGGCAATCGCCACCTGGGGAGCAAGATTGCGCGTCCACGCCCATATGTTTGCCCGGACGCCGAGGCGGTAAGGCAAGAGCAGGACACGGCTTGCCAGCGTGATGCCGCCATCGGCGGATTTCTGGAACACTTTTTCGCCTGCCCCTGCATAGGCGAGGGCGACGATGGCCAGCGCCAGCGCCGGCCAAAGCAGGAAGAGCGCGACAGCGCAAACGAATGCACCGAGCGCAGCACCCGCCAACGCGAGCACGGCGCCCAGCGCGTAGAACCGCGCCAGCCGCCGCGCTTTCGCATCGTTGGTCGGCCGGAAGCCTGAAAACGGCAACGCGCCGCTGCGCGGAAACAGCCACAGCGCAAAGAACCCGAGCAGCGCGCCGGTCGGGATGTCGATGAAATGATGCTGCCAGGTCGTCAGCACCGAGGCGCCGATGAGTAAGCACCAGCCATGCCAAAGCGGCAGGAGCAACCCGCCGAGTCGGTGGCGCCAATGATCCCAGACGATCACCAGAAGGGCGATGTGCAGCGAGGGCGCCTGGTTGAACGGCTTGTCGAAACCGCCGAGCACGGCAAACAGGAAGCCCGGCAGGCCGGTCGTCGCCGGTCGCACGAATGTCGCGGTCAGCGGGAACAGGATGAAGCAGATAACGGCGAGGATCTGCGCGGTGAGATAGCGTGCGGCCAGACGGTCGACCCCTTGCCTGTCGTTGTTGAGCAGCAGCGACAGGCCGTAGAACAGGTTGATCGACCAATAGGGCACGATGGTCCAGGCGACGAACGGAATGCCGTGCTCCCACGAGAACACGATGCTGCCGACATCGTCGCGCCGCGACGCCAGCCAGTTGGCGAAGCCGTAGCTGAGGTAGAAGAACGGCGCCAGGAATGCCAGCCAGAGGGCTGCCCTGACGACCACCCGGCTATAAGGTTCGGCACGCGCCATGGATGCAGGCGATGAGACCATGCTGTTCAGCGGCGCCGCGCGACCGAGACGGTGAAGATGCCCCATTGGTCGATGCGCTGGTCGAGCTTGTCGAAACCGGCAGCTTCGACGAGCTGGTCCATCTCGCCCTGCGTGCGCCGCCGCATCACCCAGGCTTCGCCGTCACGATGCGAGGTCAGGCTGCGTGCGATCATCTCGAGTTGCGGGTGCCAGGGCTGGTTGGTGTAAAGCAGCAGGCTGCCCGGCTGCATGGCGCTGGCCAGTCCACCGAGCGAGCGGGCGATCATCGCATTGTCCGAGAACAGCTCGTAGAGGCCGGAAACGATGGCAAGGTCCGGAGCCGGATCGATCGAAGCGAGCACGTCGGCATCGAAAGCATCTCCACGCTGGAACGAAACATCAGCCGGCAATTGCCGCTCAGCGATCAGCTTGCGGCCAAGCTGGACGTTGAGGTCGGAATAATCCTGCAGGCGCACGCTCGCCGGCTGGTCGGGGCTCTTCACGATGGCATCGAGAACATAGCGGCCGTGGCCGGCGGCGATGTCGAGAATGTGCGCCGGCCGACCTGCGGCCTTGAGCGTCGCCAGGCACGAGCCGATGAGTTCTTCGAGATGCAGCTTGCGCTGGCGGATGCCGCGCCAGCCGATGGCTTCCAGGAAAATGCGGTCGACGACGCGGCCAAGAGGTGTAAGACCCCGCGCGTCGTTCTCGTAGACGTAATCCAGCGTCGAGCCGGAATCGAAGCCGGTGGCGATGCCGGTCTTCATGCCCTGCGAGACCCAGGCGCCCATGCGGATGGAGGCACGGCTGAATGCCCAATAGAGACCTTTGGGCGACAACAGATCGAGCGGCGAGGCAAGCCTGTCGGCCTCGTCGCGGGTGTAGCCCGCAATATCCGCCTGCTTCAGGTCGACCGGCGCGTCCGGTGCCGCGAACTGCCTGGCCAGGAACGGCCGGATCAGCTCGAGGGCCTGCGCCCGGTCGCGTTCGCCCAGCGTGTCGTGAAAGAAGCCCGGCAGCACATGGCGTTCCTTGGCGCGGCTGCCGAGATTGACGAAGAACTCGTGCTGCGGGCCGTGGCGCACCACCCAGTCGCTGCCCGAAAGCAGAAGCTGGGTCGGCACGCGGATGGCGCGGGCGTCAGCGACGATGCGTGCGGCATGCTGGTAGAGTTCGACCAGGATGTTGGAAGCGATCGGCCGCGTGATCAACGGATCGCTCTCGAAGGAGGCGATGCGCACGGGATCATGGGTCAGGAATTTCGCCTTGACGTACGAATTGACGAAAAAGCGGCCCTTGATCTTCTGCCAGAGCGCGATGCCCTCCTTGGCGAAGGGTACGTAGAGTTTCACCGAGAAGGCCGGTGAAGCCAGCACCATGGCGCGCAGCTTGGGCGCATAGTCATGCACCCAGGCGGCGGCAAGCACAGCGCCGAAGGATTGCGCGATCAGCGCGATATCCCCAGTGGCGAAGCCATCCCTGGCGGCAATCTCGCGCATGAAGCAGTCGATGTCGCGCACCAGCGCCGAGAAGGACGGGGCATAGCCGCGCTCGCCGGACGAACGGCCATTGCCGCGGGCATCCCAGGCATAGAAGGCGTGGTCCGGCATCTGCAATTCGTCGACGAGATGGGCCATGCGGCCGCCATGCTCGTGGCCGCGATGGAACAGCACCACCGCGCCTTTGGCATCGGCCGAAGCCGCAGGCCAGAATCGGTAGAAGATCTCCGCCCCGTCATGGCTGCGGAAGACCCGCTCCTGCGCTTGCCGCGCAAGGCTTTGCGTGGCCGCGGCGGCGATCGGTTCGTGCATCATGGTCTTTTCCCTCTGGCGGCCCAATGGCGGCATGGCGAGCCTCGATGCTCAGCTGGCGCTGCCAATAAGGCCAGCGCGTATCCGGTTTATGGCGGTCAGCAGCGAAAGCGTTGCCATGGCCGGAAACACAAACAGCGCGATGGTTGCCGGCCAGAGCCCGGCGGCGCACAGCACGGCAACCACACCGAGCGCCAGCGCCCTGTCGCTCTTGCCGAACGGCCCGGCATAGTTTCGCCCGATCTTGGTAGCGATGCCGAGCACGCCGGCGAACTCGGTCAGCACGGCCGATATCGCGAAGGCGATGACGCCCCATGCGCCAAACTCCGGAAAGACGGCAAAAGGCAGTATCAGCGCGAGGTCCGAAACGACGTCGCACAACTCGTTCAGATACATGCCGAGCGTCGACGCCTGCCCATGTTCCCGCGCCAGCATGCCATCCACGGCATTCAGCGCCATGCGCACGAACATCACCGCGGGGATCAGCAACAGCAGCCAGCGCCATTCGTGCCAGATCGCAATGGCCGCGCCGGCGGTTATCGACATCACGGCCGCCAGGATGGTTATGCTGTTTGCGGTGACCCCGATTGCCGCCAGCCGATTGACCAGCGGCCGCAGTCGACCCTGGAAGGCCGGCTTGAGAGCGTAGAGCGTCGGCATTTTCGTGATCCCCCGATCCTGACCAACGGCTGTACATCAATATGTCAGACCCGACCAGCATGACGTGGCGGAGCGGCGAAGCCGGCTGGCATGGCGACAGGCGATCACCAATCGGTAACCATGCCTGCATCGCATGACTGTCGTGCATATCTGCCGGCTTCTTTTGCAACGCGGCATCTTGAATAGTGAGCACGCTTATTATATATCCCGCTCATGGTTTCCGATGGCATCGACAGATTGGGCTTCTTGATCCACGACGTGCAGCGCCTGATGCGCAAGCGCTTCGAGGCGAGGGCCAGTGGCTTGGGGCTTTCTTCGGCGCAATGGCGGCTTCTGGTCCGCGTTGCCAAGGAAGACGGCGTCGCGCAGGCAAGGCTGGCCGAACTTCTCGAAATCGAGCCGATCAGCGTTTCGCGCCTGGTCGACCGCATGGAGGAGGGAGGCTGGATCGAGCGTCGTGCCGACGCCGCCGATCGTCGCGTCCGCATGATCTTCCTGACGCCCAAGGCAAGCGATGCCTACGCCGTGATCAAGAGCATTGCCGGAGAAGTCTATGAGGAATCGCTGGTCGGCGTGAAGCCGGAAGCCCGTCGCGTCCTCGTCGAAGGGCTCGAGGCGATGGTCCGCAACCTGACCGACGACGAGACGCCGTCCATTGAAAAAGTGAAGAATACAGAAGGCGCAGCAGCATGAACGCGGTGGCCAAGATAGACAAGAACACGACCGAACTGGAGATGGAAGCGCAGGCGCAGCCGGCCGCGGCCCCGTTGGCGGTTGCTCCCCCAGTGCAGCCGGCCTCGGCGCCGGTGAAGAAAAATCGCCGGCTGGGCCGCCTTCTGCTGATGGTTGCGCTGCCCGCGGCACTCGCTGTCGGGGGCGGCTACGTCTGGGTCACCGGCGGCCGCTACCAAGAGACCGAGAACGCCAACCTGCAGCAGGCCAAGGTGTCGATCGCTTCCGACACGGCAGGCCGCATCGTCAAGGTCGACATCTTCGATAACCAGCTGGTCAAGCAGGGTGACGAGCTCTTTGCCATCGACCCCGAGCCATACCGGATCGCGCTGGCGCAGGCCGACGCGGCGGTGGCGGGCGCGCGTCTCAATGTCGAGCAGCTGCGCGCGGCCTATGGCCAGTCGATGGCTCAGCAGAAGTCCGATGCCAGCCAGGTCGTCTTCGCCCAGTCGCAGTTCGACCGCGCCGCCGATCTTGCCCAGAAGGGCATCAACGCCAAATCGTCGCTGGACGAGGCCAAGAACGATCTCGACAAGGCCAAGCAGCAGCTGGCCGTTGCCGAGCAAGGCATCATCAGCGCCAAGGCAGCCCTTGGCGGCAATCCCGATATCGAGACCGACAAGCACCCGACCGTGATGGCCGCGCTCGCCGCGCGCGACAAGGCGGCCTACGACCTGGCGCAGACCACGGTCAAGGCGCCGGCGGACGGCATCGTCAGCCAGGCCTCGTCGTTCAAGGTCGGCCAGTATGTCGGTTCCGGCACGCCGCTGTTTTCACTGGTCGAGACCGGCGACACCTGGATCGATGCCAATTTCAAGGAAACGCAGCTCACCCACATGAAGCCCGGCCAGAAGGCCGAGATCGTGGTCGACACCTATCCAGGGCGCACCTTCGAGGCGACGGTCAAGGCGATCGGCGCCGGCACGGGAGCCGAGTTCTCGCTGCTGCCAGCCCAGAATGCCACCGGCAACTGGGTCAAGGTCACGCAGCGCATCCCGGTTCGTCTCGAATTGACCGATGCGGACGCCAAGATGGCGTTGCGCACCGGCATGAGCGCCACCGTGACCGTCGACACCGGCGTGGCGCGTGGCCTGCCTTCGATCTTCGGTCACGCCACGGCTGGCGAGGCCGCGCAGTAACGTCAACAGAATGCCGCAGGACCAGCGGCGGAGGTGAATAGCAGGATTGGTCTGATGGGAGGAACTGGAGAATCAGCGTTTGGGCGTGCCGCGTAGCGGCCTGGCCGAAATCTGAAATCTCCGAGGCAGCCCCGTCGGTCCTCATGTTTCCGGGCGGCAGGCATCCGCTCATCAGAGACTTTCAGTCGATGTAACCCCCACATCGACAATCGCGTCCCACCGCGACGAGGGTCTCTCAACGGAAGGCGTTGCCGCCCGGAAACCCCTTGTACACGTTTTTGTTACCTGCTGGAAGTTTCATGCCATGAGCACGCCCGAACCCTTCAAAGAAGTGCCGCATCGCGGCCTGATCACGGTCGCGCTCATGCTGGCGACGATCATGCAGGCTCTCGACACGACGATCGCCAACGTCGCGCTGCCGACCATGACCGGCGATCTCGGCGCCTCACCCGACAACATCAACTGGGTGCTGACCTCCTACATCGTTGCCGCCGCCATCATGACGCCGGTCACCGGCTGGCTGGCCGATCGCTTCGGCCGCAAGGAACTGTTCCTTGGGGCGGTTGTCGGTTTCACCGTGTTTTCGATGCTGTGCGGTATCGCCTGGAGCCTGGAGAGCATAGTGTTCTTCCGGCTGATGCAAGGCGTGTTCGGCGCCGCCATCGTGCCACTGTCGCAAACCTTCCTGCTCGACATCAACCCCAGGGAACGTCACGGCCAGGCAATGGCCATCTGGGGCGCCGGCATCATGCTGGGGCCGATTCTGGGTCCGACGCTAGGCGGCTGGCTGACCGAAAATTTCAACTGGCGCTGGGTGTTCTTCATCAACCTGCCGGTCGGCATCATCGCCTTCCTCGGTATGGCCGCCTATCTGCCGGCGGTTGCCCGGCGGGTGCGCAGCTTCGATTTCTTCGGCTTCGCCATGTTATCGCTCGGTGTCGGTGCGCTGCAGCTGCTGCTCGACCGCGGCGGCGAGGTCGACTGGTTTTCTTCGGTCGAAATCTGGATCGAGCTTGCTCTTTCGATCACCGGATTCTGGGTGTTCATCATCCACACGCTGACGGCGGAACGTCCTTTCATCGATCCCAAGATCTTCCTCGACCGCAATTTCGTGACCGGGCTGGCATTCATCTTCGTCATGGGCGTGCTGATCCTGGCCTCGATGTCGCTGCTGCCGCCGATGCTGTCGACCATCTTCGGCTATCCGACCGTCACCATCGGTGTCGTGTTGGGGCCGCGCGGTGTCGGCACCATGATTTCGATGCTTGTCGTCGGGCGGCTCATGAGCAGGATCGACGCCAGGATTCTTGTCGTCATCGGCTTTCTGCTCACGGCGCAATCGCTCTACACCATGTCCAGCTTCACGCCACAGATGGACAATTGGCTGATCCTCAGCTCCGGCGTCATCCAAGGCCTGGGGATGGGAATGGTGTTCGTGCCGCTGTCGACCGTCGCCTTCGCCACGCTTGACGTGCGCTTCCGCACCGATGCCACGGCTTTGTTCAGCCTGGTGCGCAATCTTGGCTCATCCATCGGCGTGTCGGTCGTGACGGTTCTGATGGTGCGCAACACGCAGGTCAACCACACCGAGCTTTCGGCCTTCATCAACCCATTCAATCCGAATCTGTGGGCGGTCTCTCCAGCCGCCGCGAGCGGCGATCCCATGGCGCTCTCACAGGTCGATCGCATGGTCAATCTCCAGGCGATGATGATCTCTTACGTCAATGACTTCAAAATGCTCATGGTGATGACGCTGCTTGCCATTCCGTTTGTTTTCCTGCTGCGCAAGCCGAAGCAGGCGCCTGCCGGCGGCGCGCCGGCAGCGCATATGGACTAGCTTTCCATCCTATTTCCCGAGCACCAGGCTCCAGTAACGGAGCTTGCTGTCGCCGCCGTCGCGCACATAGGCAAGGCCGAAGCGGGTGAAGCGCGGGTCGAGCATGTTGCGGCGATGGCCGGGCGAATGCACCCAGATGTCGAACAGCTTCTCAAGATCGAAACGGCCCTCGGCGATGTTCTCCGCCGCGGCACCGGAAATTCGATTGTCCCTGACGCGCGAGGCGAAATCCTTGCCCCAGCCGGTGGTGTGGCTCATGCGGCGGCGCTGCGCCATGTAGCCGGCCTGCTGCAGGGCGGCCTGTTCGAGCTGCCGGTCGGGGACCATCGGCGCCAGCCCGGCCGAGGCGCGGATACTGGCCAGCGTGCCGGTGGCGGAGGAGGAGACCCCGGCGCCTTCGCCGGTTGGCAGTGAAACAGTGCTGCAGGCGGCGAGTCCCGCTAGGGCGGCGAGGCCGGTCAACACCATGCGCCTGTTCAGATTCGGCATCGGGTAGGTTTCGATTTTCGCTATGGTCATGCCCCTGAGATAACGTCGATCATGGCTTTTGCCGGGCAGGGCGGCGAAAATTCTGGTCTAACCGACGGTTCTAGGCGGCGGTATCGAGATTTACGTCCGAAGCCGGCGAGCGGCCGGTCCGGTCGTCTTCGGTCCGTTCCCACCAGGCGCCGAGCGCATCGACCAGCGGGACAAGCCTGCGGCCCGGCGCGGTAAGGTCATAGTCGACCCGCAACGGATAACCCGGACGCGCCGTTCGCCGCACGATGCCGGCTTCCTCCAGCTTGCGCAGTTCCAGCGTCAGGATGCGATGCGACACCGTCGGGTTGTCGCGTCTCAGGTCGCTGAACCGCTTGGTGCCGTCCTTCAGATAATAGAGCAGCAGTGTGGGCCAGCGACCGCTGAGCACGCGCATGGTCTCTTCGATCGGGCAGCGTGAGACGACGTCTTTCATGGGCGGATCCTGGTTACAGAATTGTGCGTAATTTACATGGGACGATCAGCGTTTAGGGTCAAGTTTCGCTGCGCGGCGTGATCCCCTCAATCACGGAAGAAAACAAATGGAACCTATCCTGCTTTATGGCTTCCCGGCGGGAAGCTCGATGGGGCTCGTCGCTGCCTTCGAACGCATCGGGCAACCCTATCGCCTGTGCCGCGTCGACATGCTCACCGAGATGAAAAACGATGCCTATGCCAACATCAACGGCCGTCAGGAAACGCCGGTGCTGATCACCGACGACGGCCGGGTGCTCACCGAGACAATGGCCATCGCCGCATGGCTCGAAGCCCGCGACACGCAGCGCCGCATCAGCTTCGAACCGCGCACGCCGCAAGCCGACCGCATGCACCAGTTGATGGCCTTTGTGAACACCGGCTTCACCGCCGCCTTCAGCCCGCTCTGGGTGGCATTGGAAATGGCGGCGGATGAACCCGCGCTGAAGGCGACCTTGCGGGAGTTCGGCCGCAAGGCCGTTGCGGAACGTCATGATCGGCTCGAGGCGATGATCGCCGATACGGATTTCCTGGTCGGCGACCGGCTGACGCTGGCCGATACCACGCTGATCGGCGTGGCGCGCTGGGCGGAGTTTCACCAGGCGATCGACGGCGCTGCCTATCCCAAGCTGGCCGGATTGCGCCTTCGCATCGAAGCCGATCCGGCCGTGCGTTATGCGCTGGCTGTCGAGGATGGCGAACAACCCGCCGGTTCTGGCGCCTGCCTTGGCCACGTCCCGCTGACTGAGGTGATCGATCGCTTCGCTGCACCGGCGCAATCGTAGCGATACTCCATCTTCAACCAGGATGTGACTTTGTGAGAGGCACTGATCTGCCGGAGTGCGGTCGCCGCACTCCGGCATTGTTAAACGCGACCGCCATTTTTCTCAACGCGACCGCTTGCGCCGCCGGACATCGGGTCGTTTCTCATTTCACCAGAGTGATCATCCGATCGGCATACATTGTGCGATTTCCAAGCGCCGCCGCGCAATCCGACTTGACGGACGAGTTTCCGGTCATCTGTATCGTATTGCCGACAAGCCTGAGACAGTTGCCCTGGGCGCTCATATCAGAGTTGCCGGCGTAGGAAATGAGCGCGTCCGGCGCGTAGATAAAACCGCTGATCACGGAATTTGCGCCGCCATTCAATGTCAGAGCAGACGTGTTGCCGTGATCCTGAAAAATGGTGATACCGGCATAAGGGCCGCTGGTGGGCGGGGAAAGGTTCACCTTCTCATTGGCATTTATGTAGATCTGAGCGCTTTCCATGAGGAATATGGTCACGCCCTGGCCAGTCAGGCTGCCGTTTCCCCCTGGCTTTATGGTGGTGCCGCGCATGATGTAGACGCCCGGATCGAGCGTGATGTTTCCCGACAATGTCTTGTCGCAATAAGTGCCTGGCGACAGCGTGTAGGTTTTGCCGTTCGGGACCGGCAAACACAATGTGTAAGGGGGAGGAACGACGTCGGCCAGCGGATCAAAAGACGCGTACCGATGTTCGTGCGGCGTTCCGCAGGCGAGACTGGCGCTGGGTGGCGACAGCCCGCTGGTGCCGCCGACGGTTGAGACACAGCCCGCTGAAACCAGGGCGGAGCCGCCCCTGTTGACGGAATCGGACGCGTCCGAGTTCGCCGCGATCACGCAATTGTCCATCGAGACGTTGGTCGAGCCCTGCAGGTTCACGGCGGCGGACGCATGCGGATCGAGCGCCAGAACGCAGGCCTGCGCGCCAGGTTTTATCTTGACCGAGGCCGAGCGGTAGGCCTGCCAGGGGGCCGAGGCGCTGATGAAGCTTGGGCGGCTTATGCTGGACGACAGCGAGATAAAGTAGGCGCTTGGGCTGCCGCTTGCCGTTGCCGCGAAAGCGGAGACGCTGCCCAGATATTCCTGCTGGTTGGCCACGCTCATATTGGCGGCGAAAAATTGCAGCCCGAGCTGCTGGACATCGCCGGCCGCCATATCGGGAGAGAACTTCGTGCCGATGGCGAGCCCGGCCGCGTCCAGCGAGTTCTGTAGTTGCGAGGCGTCATGGCTCGTGCCGATCAGATCAACGGCGCCGGCCAAACCAATCATTATCGGCAGCATCCCGATGGCGGTCGTTATGGCAAAGTTGCCACGCTCCGAAGACCAGAAGCCTTTCAATGCGAACATAGTTCCTCGCCGAACTTCGTAAAGCTCAGGTGATACGCCAAAGATCCCTACGAGCAATTTAAGTAAATGCTAAAATGCGTAAATGCTAAAATGCAGCACAATGATTGGTCAAAATGAAGGACCGCCAAGGTACGCCATATGAGAGGCCATACGGAGAGTTGAACACTACGAGGAGTTGCTCCCCAGGCAATTGACGCGGCGACAATCGCCGCCAACTCTGCTATCGTGCCTCTCGTTCTTGAAGTGGCAGCTCTGGCGGCCATCCTGGCGGTGACCGCCCCGACACACGGGAGGAAGGTTATGGCCGGCTTTCATGTCATGGCGGACGCACGTGGAATGCATGTGCAGCCAACGGTGCGCCGCATCACCACGTCGGACCTTTGGGATGCGCTGCGCCTCGGCGTCGAGGATTTCTGGGCAAAACCTTCGCACTATGTGTTCCTGTGCTTGATCTATCCCATCGTCGGCCTGATCCTGACGCAGTGGACGTCCGGGGCCAACGCCATCCAGCTCATCTATCCCCTGATGTCGGGTTTCGCGCTGGTCGGGCCCTTTGCGGCGCTCGGCCTTTACGAGATCAGCCGCCGGCGCGAACTCGGCATGAACACCTCCTGGCGGCACGCGTTTGATGTGCGGCGCTCGTCCGCGGTTCCGTCGATCGCCGTCATCGGGATCATGCTGGTGGCGCTGTTCCTGTTATGGCTCTACACCGCGCAATCGATCTACACCGGCCTGTTCGGCGACCAGCCGCCGGCCTCGATCGGTGGCTTCATCCGCGACGTGCTGACCACCAGCAAGGGCTGGACGCTGATCCTTGCCGGCAATGCCGCGGGCTTTGTCTTTGCCGTAATCGTGCTGGCCACCACCGTGGTTGCCTTCCCGCTGCTGCTCGACCGTGACGTCGGCGCCGTTTCGGCGATCGAGACCTCGGCCCGGGCGGTAATGGCCAACCCGCTGCAGATGGCGCTGTGGGGCTTGCTGGTCGCCGTGCTTCTGGTGATCGGTTCCATCCCGCTGTTTGCCGGGCTAGCCGTCGTCATGCCGGTGCTCGGCCATGCCACCTGGCATCTCTACCGCAAGGTGGTCGAGCCCGAGCGGGCGCAGCAGACAAGGCGGCCGATGTAGGGTGCGCTGTCGCTAACTTCTTGCAATCACTCAACGACGATAGGCCGTTCAGCGATTGAGCTGGGAAACATCACCGCCCCAAAACGCGGCGCGCGGTCTTGACCGGGCGCTTTCCAGGAAGGCGACAATGATTGGATGCGGGTGCTGCTTTGTCGACGTCAGCTGCGGCACGAAGAGCGTGGCAAGGTAGAATGGGTGGGATGGCAGCAGGAGGACGCGAGCCTCGCCATTCGAATCCCTGCCGACAATGTGAAAGCCGCCGGCGTCCAGTTCTTTCTGGTAGGCTGGATTGATGCCGAAGTTGCAATAGTAGCGCTCTTTCGTGTTCGTTTGTCCATAAATCCGCGCTGCCCGGCTCCCTCGCGTCAGAAATACGTCCATGGTTTGCCCAACGAGTGAACAGGTCAGCTGTGTGACGAACAGGGTGGAAGCATAGGGATCGTATTCCGCATGCTCGGCGTCCTGGAAACCCAGCACGTTGCGGGCATATTCGACGACCATATGCTGGCAACCGCCGCAGGTTCCCAAAGCAGGAATTTCGTTTTCCCTGGCATGCCGGATGGCATTCAGAGCGCCATTCATGCTCCTGTACGGGCTGCCTGGAGCGATCCAGATCGCATCAAAAGGTGCCAGCTTGTCGCTGACCCCGGTGATCAGTTCTTCGGTCGAAATCCACTGGTGTTCGTACTGGATACCGAGCGTGGACCCGGCATGATCCAGCGCTTCGTCCATCTTGGCGTGTGGTTCGAAAGATGGCGTGTATTCACCGATCAGCGCCAATGCGAGTCGTTGTGTCATGAGAGCTCCTATGAATTGAAGTGAGCTTCCAGATGCGTTATCGGAGATGCATAAGTAAAATGCATTCGGATGATATCTATCATGACTATCACTAATATCACTCTCGCTCAGCTGCGGGTCCTGACCATGATTGTCGAAGACGCGAGCTTTTCGACGGCCGCTACGCGGATCGGCATGACGCAGTCGGGCGCAAGCCAGGCGATGAGAAGCCTTGAAGGCGTTCTTGGAGTGAAGCTTCTGGTTCGCGGCAAGAACGGGGTGTTTCCGACGGAAATTGGACAAGCAGTGCTTCAGGATGCGCGAGAGGCCGTTCTGGCCATCGAGCGAATCCAGCAAAGGAGCGCCGCAGCTTCAGGCGCTCAGACCGGGCGGTTGCGCATTGGAAGCGTGGCAAGCGCGGTAGAGCGTTTGCTGCCGCAAATACTTGCCCGCTTCCAGCGGCTTTTCCCCGGCGTCGAACTGGTTTTGCTGGAAGGAACCGATCATGAGGTTCTGGAATGGGTTGAAACAGCAGTCGTTGACGTCGGCCTGACCTCCGAACAATCAGCCGAAACTGTCGGGGATGTAGTCCTGGAGGATGATTTCGTCTTTCTTGCTGCTTGCGACCACCCGCTAGCAGCGACGGCGCGCGTCAAATTGTGCGACCTGGCCGACGAGAATTTCATCATGTCGGGCTCTGGTTGCGAGCCGGTCATCCGTCAGCTCTTCGCATCCGTGAACATCTCGCCTAAGGTTGTCCTTACGGTTCGCGATACGGCTGCCCTGGTGGAAATGGTGTCGCAGGGGATCGGTGTGACACTGATGCCTGAGCTTTCCACTCCGGAAGGAGACGCTCGCGTGTGTCGAATTCCCATTGTTCCTTGTGTTCAGAGGCGGCTGCTCGTTGTCAGTCTTGCAAGGGCCAATCGTTCGCCAGCCGCGGAGAAATTCGTGCAGCTGCTGGCGCCCTGACGTTTCTAGCTCAGCTCGCGATCATCGTCCAAGGCGAATTCAGCGCTGCGCCTCTGTCGCCATCTTCAGCGCAAGTGCCGCCAGCACGGTGCCCATCATCCAGCGCTGGATGACCAGCCACAAAGGCCGTCCGGCGAGAAAGGTGGCGATCGAGCCGGCCGTCACCGCGATGACGGCATTGACGCTGAGACTGATCGAAATCTGCGTCGCGCCGAGCACCAGTAGCTGCGACAGGACGTGGCCTTTGCCGGGGCTGATGAACTGCGGCAACAGCGACAGATAGAGCACGGCCACCTTCGGATTGAGCAGATTCGTCATCAGGCCCATGGCGAAAAGCTTGCGCGGCCTGTCCCTCGGCAATTCGCGCACTTCGAACGGCGAGCGTCCGCCCGGCTTCACCGCCTGCCAGGCCAGCCACAGGAGATAGAGCACGCCGGCAAAGCGCAGCGCGTCATAGGCGTAGGGCACGGCGAGCAGCAGCGCGGTGATGCCGAACGCCGCCGCCAGCACATAGAAGACAAAGCCGAGTGCCACGCCGCCAAGCGAGATGAGCCCCGCCTTCGGCCCCTGCGACAGGGAACGCGAGATCAGATAGATCATGTTGGGGCCAGGCGTCAGCACCATGCCGAGGCAGACCAGCGCGAAGGCGAGATGATTGGCCGTTTCGGGCATCTGTTCTTCCCCAGCGCGCCGCGAATGGATGCACGATCCGGCAGGCGGCCAACATGTGCCTGTCCCGGCAGGCGCGCGCAAGTGCATGGCGGCGCCAGCCGTTGTTCCAGCTAGCCGCCGGTGCCTACGGATCAGCCGACGACGCGCAGGTTCGACAGTTCGTTGCCGATTTCCTTGAAATCGTTCGACAAGCTGGCGCCGGTGGCGTTCCAGAACAGTTTTGCCGGCTTGCTCGCGTCCGTTGGATCCTTGCGGAAGCGCGAGTTCGACGAGCAGGATTTCAGCGCCTCGATCGCCTGCTGGTCGGCGATTTTAGTCGTCGACAGATCGAGCGCCACAGTCATCACCATGATGTTGGCTGCCTTGGCGTTGTTGCAAAGCGTCGCCATCTGCTCGTTGAGCGCGTTGGTATAATTGCCGTTAGAATAATCGAATTGGCCAATGGTGCTCGATGTGCCCATGAACAGGCGGCCCACCGACGTGCCGTTGTAGCCGGGTTTGAGATAGCCGAAGGACGCATAGGTCGACTTCGAATCGGCGGGGTCGGAATAGCCGAGCGAGGAAGGCGTGTAGTAGGTGTTGGCGCCGTCGGTCAGCACGATCACGACCTTGTCGTTGCCCCTCTCGGTTTCCGGGCGTCCTTGCGTGAAGGGCTCGCCGCTCGAAACCACGCGCCATCCCCAGGCGATGCCTTCGGGAACATTGGTGCCGCCATCGGGCTTCATCAGGTCGATCGCGGCCTTGATCGCCGTGAGCCCAGTGGCAACGCTGACATCGGTCAGCGGCGTGATCGGGTTGGTGGAGCAGCTGTAGTTCGGCCCGTTGCCGGCGGCCAGCGCCGGCGCATTGATCGGCCGCGGCTGGAAATATTTGGCCATGTTGCGCAACCGGGATTGGCCGGTGCTGCTTGTCGGGTCGTCATTCCACCAGCTGTTGATAGCGCCATAGGCCGTCGGCGCGGCCTCATCCGGATCCTGAGTGATCTTCCAATGGTTGCCGGGTTCGTCAGGGGCGAACATCGGCACGAACATCGTCGCCGGATCGCCAATCCCTATGCCGGTGTTCGCAGAGCCGCCGGAAGGCGCCGCGTCGTTGACATTGTAGGGATAGGGCCTGGCCTCGACGCAACCCTGCCAACTGGCGAACGGGCCATAGGAATCGATGTAGTCGTATTCGTCGTGGTCGCGTTTGCAGGTGTTGTTCGAGTTGTATTCGTCGCAAACCACGCGCTTGCTGTTGGTGACACGCTCATGGTTGGTGACGACCTTCATGTCTCGGTAGAGCGAAAACCGGGTCAGCATCTGGCCTTCGCCGGTACCCCATCCGGTGCCGCGCTTGTACCAGATACCGTTGGTCTGCTGGGCGTATTTGTCGACCGCGTTCAGCGTCGACCAGTCGAAATTCTCGTTCGATACCGGCGACAGTCCTTCGGTGTCCATCCAGGACGCGTTACCGTTGCCGGGTCCGACATTGACCGAGGCGGCAAACGGCACGAGGCCGAACTGCACCGGCCTGTCGACCTGCTTGATCATCGCCGCCTGCTGGGCCAGCGTGTCGACCAGCTGTTTGGCCGCGGTCTTGAGAAGGTCGATCCGCGTTTGCCCCGAGCCCGTTCCGGTCTTGGTCATCGACCCGGAATTGTCGAGCACCAGGGCGACTTCAAGAGTGTTCTTCAGCCGCACTTCCGAGGAGACGTTGAAGCTGATCTTCTGGTTGGCGTCGGTTTCGGATTTGCCGACGAGCTGACCGAAGACCGGATAGAAATAGGGCTTGTAGTCAAGCCGCGCGCTCATCTTGAGCAAGCCCCCGCCGGCGGTGTTGCTTGGCAAGGTGACGCTGAGCGTCGTGTTGGCAGGGTTGATCTTGTTGAGGTTGGCATTGAAGAAATCGAGCGCATAGGCTCTCAACTGGTCGTCGGTAGCACCTTCCGTCAGCCGGCGCGCCGTGGCGAAGTTTGCGGCATCGAGCGCATTCGAAACCGCCTGTTTTTCGCGGCTCATCTCGGTGAAGTCGACGGCCATCGCCAGGGCGCCCATGAGCGGAACCATCGCGACGACGGTCATAAGAGCATAGTTGCCGCGTTGGTCGCGGCAGAACTGACGCCAAAGTCCATGCATGTCTTGCAGCGGCCCCCGCCGGCGGATTCTCGATCAATGCCAGCTTTCCACAAAACGCTGAAGGCCGTGTTTGGGAAATCGCTCGATTGCCGGGGCAGCGCTTCACCAACCGCTAACCAATCGTGCCTGGCGAAAGCTGATGACAGGCCGGGGCGGTTCGGCTAATCCGAACCGGCTGCGGCGAACCGTCGGTCGCGGCGATCGCAACGATCATGACTGAAGGAAACGGCATGGCGGATTCGCCTGAAATCATCAGCTCGCTCGAAGACGTGTCGAAGGCCTATTCGGCAATCCTGTGCGACGTCTGGGGCGTGGTGCACAATGGTGAAACGCATTTCCCGGCGGCGGCCTCGGCATTGGCAAGGGCTCGAGAGGCGAAAATCCCCGTCGTCCTCATCACCAATTCGCCGCGCAGAAGTGCCGATGTCGTGGCGCAGATGAACGCGATCGGTGTTCCACCGTCAGGCTACGACCGGGTGGTTACCTCAGGCGACGTGACGCGGGATCTGATCGCCGAAGGGCCGCGCAAGATTTTCCATATCGGCGCCGACCGGGACTTCACCCTCTATGAAGGTCTCGACGTCGAGCTTGTCGAGGAGTTCGAGGCGTCCGGCATCGTCTGCACCGGCCTGTTCGACGACGAGGTCGAAAACCCCGAGGATTACACGGAGCTCCTGCGGCGGCTGCGCGCCCGGAACCTGCCTTTCATCTGCGCAAATCCCGACATCGTGGTCGAGCGCGGCGAACGCATCATATGGTGTGCCGGCGCGCTGGCGCGTGACTACGCCCAGCTCGGCGGCCGCACATTGATCGCTGGAAAACCTTACGCGCCGATCTACAATCTCGCGATGAAAGAGGTCGCCGAGATTCTTGGCCAGCCGGTCGAGCGCGGCCAGGTGCTGGCCATCGGCGACGGCATGATGACCGATGTGAAGGGCGCCGCCGACAATGGCTTCGATGTTCTTTATGTCTCCGGCGGCATCCATGCCCGCGACTATGGCGATGCCCTGTACCCGGACCCGGCAAGACTGGCGGCGTTCCTGGAAAAGCATGGCTATGGTCCGGTGGCCGTCATTCCCAGACTTCGGTAGGTGACGATGGCAGCCTTCCAACGCATCCTGGCAACCGCGCCGCTTCCCGCCGACCTGCGCGGCGGCGTGGTGGCGATCGGCAATTTCGATGGCGTCCATCGCGGCCATCAGGCGGTGCTCGAGCGGGCCTCTGCCGAGGCCGGACGGCGTGGAGTGCCGGCCCTGGTGCTGACATTCGAACCGCATCCGCGCAAGATCTTCAGGCCTGATATCCCGTTGTTCGTGCTGACGCCGCCGCCGATGAAGGCGAGGCTCCTGTCGCTGCTGGGCTTTGCCGCGCTGGTCGAACAGCCGTTCACGCGCGACTTCGCCTCGCTGTCGGCGGAAGCGTTCGTGACGGATGTGCTGGAAACGAACCTTGGCATTACCCACGCCGTGACCGGGTTCGATTTCCACTTCGGCAAGGATCGTCAAGGCGGCCCGGCCTACCTGATGGCGGCCGGCGAACGTCATGGCTTCGGCGTCACGCTCGTCGACGCCTTCCGGGACGAGGGCGCCGAGGTGGTGTCGTCCAGCCGCATCCGCGGATTGCTGGGCGAGGGCGAGGTGGCTGAAGCCGCCGGTCTGCTCGGCTACCGCTTCACCGTCGAAAGCGAGGTGGTCGGCGGACAGCAGCTTGGCCGCACCCTTGGCTTTCCAACCGCGAATATGAGGCTGTCGGCTGAAGCCGCACTCAAGGAGGGCATCTATGCCGTCCGCTTCCGCCGCGCCGACGGCACGCTTCACGACGGCGTCGCCAGCTTCGGCCGTCGCCCGACGGTCGACGACAATGGCGCGCCGCTGCTTGAAACCTTCGTCTTCGACTTCTCCGAAGACCTCTATGGCGAGGTCTGTCAGGTTTCCTTCTTCGGTTTCCTGCGCCCGGAGGTGAAGTTCGAAGGGCTCGATGCGCTGGTCGCGCAGATGAAGCGCGATGAAGCCGAGGCACGCGCGCTGCTTGCCGGCGTCAAGCCGCTCTCCGATCTCGACGCGGCCATGGCTTTTTGAGTCCAGGCGTGATCCCGGCTATTTTTTCAGCGCGAGGCCGACGGCGATGAAGGTCCAGCCCTGGAAGATCAGATCGATCGCAAGGAACAGACCGAGCACCCACAGGCTGTTGACCGGCCAGCCCATGGCGATGATCAGACCTGCAAGGGCGCTGATGACACCGGCGGCGACGATCCAGCCCCAGCCGCGTTCCGGCCGATGGCTGTAGCCGACCCAGGCCCTGAGCACCCCTGACGCGACCAGCGCGATCGCCAGCAGGAACGTCAGCACCGCCGAGGCAAGCAACGGATTGCCGAAAGCGAAGAAGCCGGCAACGGCGTACAGCAGTCCGCTGAGCAGCCAGTAGAAGAAGCGGCTCCAGGTCTTGACGCCGAACGCATGCACGATCTCGATGATGCCCGCCATCAGCATCAGCCATCCCACGACGTAGACGGAAGCCACCGTGGCGACGAACAGATTGGCAAAGGCAATGCCGCCGAAGATGAGCAGCAGCACACCGAGCGCGACAAACCATCCCCATTTTGTCCGTGTCTGTTCGATCGCGATTTTCAAGGCGTCGCCATGCAGGGTCATTGTCGCGGTCTCCATCGAGGGCTGCGGAATACTGCGAATGGAAGGTAATCCGGGCGCGGGCCAACGTCCAGTCGATGACCGGCAGCCGGATCGCGGCAAAGCGCGAGCGTATGTCTCGGGTTTAAATCAAATTTTACCAAACGGCCGTCAAAGCTGTCGTCGGTAACCGTGTGTGTTGTGTTAGTGGAGTGGCCATGAGTCCGGTCGGAAGAATCTCTCTGGTGTTGGCCGCTGCGATGCTGGGTGGCGCGGGCGTTGCCAATGCGGGCGAGGGCAGCTGGCTGTCCGGCGACTGGTATCTGACCGTTGGCGCCACTGGCATGGTGGCGCCGAATTTCGAGGGCGGCAAGAAGTACCTGCTCAGCGCCTCGCCGATCATTTCGCTGGGCAAGGCCGGACCTGCCGCCCGCTTTGTCTCGCGCAACGACAACATCTCGCTGGCGCTGGTCGATGATGGCGGTGTCCGCGCCGGCCTGACCGGCAAGTTCCTGTTTTCCCGCGACGATGACAACGCCGATGAGCTGAAGGGCCTCGATCCGGTGCGCTGGGGCGGCGAAGTCGGCGGCTTCTTCGAATTCTATCCGACGGACTGGCTGCGCGCCCGCGCCGAGCTGCGCCACGGCATTCGCGCCCACAACGGCTTTGTCGCCGACATCGCCGCCGACGCCTTTTACGACGTGACGCCGACCGTCAGGATTTCGGGAGGACCGCGTGTTTCCTTCGCCTCAGGCAACTATTTCGACGCCTATTATGGCGTCAACGCGCAGGAAGCGGTGGCCTCGGGCTTGAGCGAATACCATCCCGGTGGCGGGTTGAAATCGACCGGCCTCGGCGGCGCTATCACCTGGAAGGTGACCGAGCCGATGACTGCCAGCCTGTTTGGCGAATATTCGCGCCTGATGGGACCGGCGGCCGATTCCAGCCTGGTCAAGGAGCGTGGCGACCGCAACCAGTTTATGATTGGCGTGTCGACCACCTACCGCTTCGATTTCACGATGTAGGTGAATCGAACGAGAGACGCTTTATTCCTGCGTCTATCTCCGCTAAAAGCCCACCAATGACGAGCTTTTCGCGCCTTCGCGTGCTGACGATACGAATTACCGGCCCGGTGTTCCGGGCGGCCTGAGGGTCGCCGGAACCGCCGGGAATTCTGCGCGCGGCCTCTCGCGCTTTTTCCAGATCATCAGGCATGTCGCCCAAAAGTGGCCCCGGTTTTGGGAAAACGACATGCGCAAAAGTATAGTTCAACGCCCGAGCTCTTTTGCCGCCGGGCAATGCACATGGCAGACCAATGACCGATACAACTGAAACGATCGACTATTCCAAGACGCTTTACCTGCCGCGGACGGATTTCCCGATGCGTGCCGGCTTGCCGGAGAAGGAGCCGCTGCTGGTCAAGCGCTGGCAGGACATGGACCTCTACCGCAAGCTGCGCGAGAGCGCTGCCGGCCGCACGAAATACGTGCTGCATGACGGCCCGCCCTACGCCAACGGCAACATCCATATCGGCCATGCGCTGAACAAGATCCTCAAGGACGTCATCACCCGCTCGTTCCAGATGCGCGGTTACGACTCGAACTATGTGCCCGGCTGGGACTGTCACGGCCTGCCGATCGAATGGAAGATCGAGGAGCAGTACCGCGCCAAGGGCAAGAACAAGGACGAGGTGCCGGTCAACGAATTCCGCAAGGAATGCCGTGAGTTCGCCGCAGGTTGGATCACGGTGCAGGGGGCCGAGTTCCAGCGCCTCGGCGTCATCGGCGACTTCGAGAATCCCTATACGACGATGGCTTTCCATGCCGAGTCGCGGATCGCCGGCGAGCTTTTGAAATTCGCCATGTCGGGCCAGCTCTACCGCGGCTCCAAGCCGGTGATGTGGAGCGTGGTCGAGCGTACGGCGCTGGCCGAGGCCGAGATCGAGTACCACGACTATGAGAGCGACACGATCTGGGTGAAGTTTCCGATCCAGTCTGCTGATGGGGATACGATTTTACACGTCGAGGACGAAGGTGGTGAGCGAACTGGCAGGAAAATTGTCGTAAAGCCGCCGCACAGTTTGTCCCATGCTTCAGTTGTCATCTGGACGACAACGCCTTGGACGATCCCGGGTAACCGGGCGGTAGCCTATTCGCCACGCATTGCCTACGGACTTTACGAGATCGTGGCAGCCGAAAATGACTTTGGCCCTCAGCCCGGTGAGAAGCTGGTCTTTGCCGACGCGCTTGCCGATGAAAGCGCAGCCAAAGCCAAGGTGAATTTTAAGCGACTTCGCACCGTGACAAGCGAGGAACTTGCCAACGTAACGTTAGATCATCCGTTTTTTGCGTTAAACGGAGGGTATCATTTCGATGTGCCCATGCTCGTCGGCGACCATGTCACCGACGATGCCGGCACCGGCTTCGTCCACACCGCGCCCGGTCACGGCCGCGAGGACTTTGACGCCTGGATGGACGCGGCGGTGGATCTGCGCGCACGCGGCATCGATCCCGCCATCCCGTTCACCGTCGACGATGGCGGCTTCTTCACCAAGGACGCGCCGGGGTTCGGCCCCGACCGCGAGGGTGGACCGGCACGCGTCATCGATGACAATGGCAAGAAGGGCAACGCCAACCAGGCCGTCATCGACGAGTTGATCAAACGCAACGCGCTGTTCGCGCGTGGCCGGCTGAAGCACAGCTACCCTCACTCCTGGCGGTCCAAGAAACCGATCATCTTCCGCAACACGCCGCAATGGTTCGTCTACATGGACAAGGACCTCGGCGATGGCTCGACGTTGCGCAGCCGGGCGCTCAAGGCCATCGACGACACCCGCTTCGTGCCCGCCGCAGGCCAGAACCGCATCCGCGCCATGATCGAGGAGCGCCCGGACTGGGTGCTGTCGCGCCAGCGCGCCTGGGGCGTGCCGATCGCCGTGTTCGCCGATGCCGACGGCAATGTGCTGAAGGACGAGGCGGTCAACCAGCGCATCATGGACGCCTTCGAGCAGGAAGGCGCCGACGCCTGGTTCGCGGCTGATGCCAAGGAGCGTTTCCTTGGCAATCACGACGCTTCGAAGTGGAAGCAGGTGATGGACATCCTCGACGTCTGGTTCGATTCGGGCTCGACGCATGCCTTCACGCTGGAGGATCGTCCTGACCTGAAATGGCCAGCCGACGTCTATCTCGAAGGCTCCGACCAGCATCGCGGCTGGTTCCATTCGTCGCTGCTGGAGAGCTGCGGCACCAGGGGCAGGGCGCCTTACGACACCGTCGTCACCCATGGCTTCACCATGGACGAGGATGGCCGCAAGATGTCGAAGTCGCTCGGCAACACCGTCGTGCCGCAGGACGTCATCAAGCAGTCGGGCGCCGACATACTGCGTCTGTGGGTGGTGACGACCGACTACTGGGAGGACCAGCGGCTCGGCAAGAACGTGCTGCAGACCAACATCGACGCCTACCGCAAGCTGCGCAACACCATCCGCTGGATGCTGGGTACGCTTGCCCATGACGATGGCGAAGAGGTGCCGATGGAGAAAATGCCGGAGCTGGAGCGGCTGATGCTGCACCGGCTGGCCGAGCTCGATGAGGTCGTGCGTTCGGGCTACGACGCCTTTGAATTCAAGCGCATCACCCGCATGCTGCTCGATTTCATGGTGGTCGAGCTGTCGGCGTTCTATTTCGACATCCGCAAGGATGCGCTCTACTGCGACGCGCCGTCGAGCCTGAAGCGCAAGGCTTCGGTGCAGGTGGTGCGCCATCTCTTCGATTGCCTGGTGAAATGGCTGGCGCCGATGCTGCCTTTCACCACGGAGGAGGCCTGGCTTGACCGTCATCCCGACGCCGTCTCGGTGCATCTCGACCAGTTCCCGCAAATCCCGGCGGACTGGAAGAACGAGGCGCTGGCGGAAAAGTGGCGCCAGGTGCGGCAAGTGCGGCGCGTCGTCACCGGCGCGCTGGAGATCGCGCGCGCCCAGAAGGTGATCGGATCGTCGCTGGAAGCGGTGCCGGTCGTCACAATCAACGACGCAGCGCTCGAAGCGGCGATTTCAGATGTCGACATGGCCGAGATGGCGATCACCAGCGATCTGGTCATCGCTCATGGCGAGGCACCGGCTGGTGCCTTCGCGATCGACGACGTCAAGGGTGTCGCCGTGGTGGTCGAGAAGGCCGAGGATCGTGGCCTGTTAAAATGTGCACGCTCCTGGCGCTACACCGCCGATGTCGGCCAGGATCCGGAATTCCCGGATGTTTCGGCTAGGGATGCGGCGGTGCTGCATGAATTGAAGACGCTTGGCCGACTTTAACGGTTAGTCGGCTGGATCGGTGCACAAATGCCACGCCGGGCGGGCGAAAACCGCCCGCGCGTTGCCCTTAACGAGTGGTTGAGGTAAACACGCGAAACTCCGGAAGACAAATTGTCGCCGGATTTCCGTCGCAAGTGCTTGGACGATGGGGACCGGCCACAAGGCCGGCGGCAATCGAGAGGCTGTCTAGAGTGGGACTTTTTGGCATGACCGAGAGATATAACGCGCGCTTGGCGCTGCTGGCGCCGCTTGTCGCGTCGGGCCTCGCTTTGTCCGGCTGCATGGGCTCTCCGACCTACGGCACCGACAAGACCGCCGGCGAACAGCTGGCCGGCGATATTTCAGGTGCCTTTTCATTCGCGCCGAAGCGCAAGGAACAGATCGACTACAAGCCGCGTCCGACGCTTGTGAAGCCGGCGCCAGGCCAGAAGGAAGCGCTGCCGGCCCCGCAGGACAGCATCGAGACGGCGAGCGCCGAATGGCCCGAATCGCCCGAGCAGCGCCGCGCCCGCCTGCGCGCCGACGCCACCGCCCATCAGAACGACCCGGCTTACCAGTCGGAGATCGTCGACGACGTGCAGACCGATCCGGCCTCGGTGAAGAGGGCAATGGCGGAATCAGGCTCGAGCCACCCGCCGGCATGGACACCGGCCGATTCCGACAAGGGTCGCGCCGCCGAGATCCAGCGCCGCCTTGCCGACAGCAAGCAGGGCGATCCGAACACCCGCAAATATCTGAGCGAGCCTCCAGTGCAGTATCGTGTCGCGGCCGGCACGGCGCCGCAGAACGAGCTTGGCGAGGACGAGTACAAGAAGGAACGCCGTCTCAAGAAAGAGGCGGAAGGCAAGAAGGGCAGCGGCTGGTTCGACTGGATGCCGTCCCTGTAAAAACCGCTTCTTTCTTATTTCTTGCCGAAGGGCGCCCGGCTCAGCCGCGCCGTTCCCGGAAAAATCCTTTGAGCAACAAGGCCGCCTCGGTCTCGCCCATGCCTGGATAGATGTCGGGCCTGTGGTGGCAGGTTGGCGATGCGAAGAAGCGCACGCCATTGACCACCGCGCCGCCCTTGTCGTCGGCGGCACCGAAATAAAGCCGGCGCAGCCGGGCGAAGGAAATTGCGCCGGCGCACATGGCGCAAGGTTCCAGCGTCACATAGAGATCATGGCCGGTCAGCCGCTCGGCCGACAGTTTGCGGCAAGCTTCGCGGATGACCAGCATCTCGGCATGCGCGGTCGGGTCGGCAAGTTCGCGTGTGCGGTTGCCGGCGCTGGCGACAACACCAGCGCCATTGGCGATGACGGCGCCGACCGGCACTTCGCCTCGCAAGGCGGCAGCCTCGGCCTCCTTCAGCGCCAGCGCCATGAAATCGGGCCGCTTCACGCGATTTCCACTCTGATTATCTCCTCGCCACCTGACGGTGATCCTGTTATGGAGCGCAGGACCTCGAAAATCGGGACTCGGTTTTCGAAAATGATCATGCGCCACATCAAAAGTGCTACAGCGTTCGTTGCGCGCCCGAAAGGATGCGCCACGCTGTAGCAGCGCAAACGGATAAAGGCCACATGGACGACAACGACAAGAAATTCCGACCCAGGAAGGGTCCGGCCAAGAGTGGGCCGAAAGCCGCGGGACCGCGCAGCCGTGATGGCGCCGCCGGCAAGGGCGGCAAGCCGTCCTTTGGCGCCAAGAAGCCTTACGCACCGCGTGGCGATCGGCCGATGGCCGCCGATGGCGAGCGGCCGAAGCGCGATTTCAAGGGCGGCGACAAGCCTTTCAGCAAAGGCCCGCGACCCGAAGGGAAGCCTTTTGAGAAGCGCGAAGGGCCGCGCAAGCCCTACGCACCGCGCGGCGACCGCCCGATGGCCGCCGAAGGCGAGCGCAAGCCCTATGAAAAGCGCGAGGGGCCGCGCAAGCCTTATGCGCCCCGTGGAGATCGCCCGGTGGCCGCCGAAGGCGAGCGCAAGCCCTATGAAAAGCGCGAGGGGCCGCGCAAGCCTTATGCCCCCCGAGGCGATCGCCCGGCTGCGGCGGCAGCGGGCGGCGAAAAGCGTTTCGACCGTCCCAAGCGTGATTTCAGTGACCGCGCGCCGCGCGACGCCGGCGATCGCCCGAAGCGTGACTTCGCCGACCGCCCCAAGCGCGATTTCAGCGACCGCCCCAAGCGCGACTTTGGCGATCGGCCGCAAGGCGCATCGGGTGGCAGCTTCAAGCCACGCCCGCGTCCCGCCGAGGGCGCGGAAGAGGCAGGCGAGCGCATCGCCAAGCGGCTGGCGCGCGCCGGCCTGGCCTCGCGCCGCGATGCCGAGGAGCTGATCGCCGCCGGCCGCGTCAAGGTCAATGGCCGCGCCCTGACTTCACCGGCCTTCAACGTCATGCCTGATGACATCATCCATCTCGACGGCATGGAAATCCCGCCGATCGAGCGCACCCGGCTGTTCCTGTTCCACAAGCCGGCCGGCGTCGTCACCACCAACCGCGATCCCGAGGGCCGCAAGACCGTCTTCGACGTGCTGCCGGCTGAATTGCCGCGGCTGATGACCATCGGCCGGCTCGACATCAACACCGAAGGCCTGCTGCTGCTCACCAATGATGGCGGCCTGTCGCGCGTGCTCGAACTGCCGGCCACCGGCTGGCTGCGCCGCTACCGGGTGCGCGTCCACGGCAAGGTCGAGGAAAGCGCGCTTGCGGGCCTCCGTGAAGGCATTGCCGTCGACGGCGTGTTCTACGGTGCCATCGAAGCGACGCTCGACCGTGAGCAAGGCACCAATGCCTGGCTGACGATTGGCCTGCGCGAGGGCAAGAACCGCGAAGTCAGGAACATCCTGGGTTCGCTCGGCCTAGACGTTACGCGGCTGATCCGCATCTCCTACGGGCCGTTCCAGCTCGATGACCTCGCCGAGGGCCATGTGCTGGAGATCAAGGGGCGCGTGCTGCGTGACCAACTCGGCGAGCGCCTGGTCGAGGAATCCGGCGCCAATTTCGACGCCGATGTCACCAAGCCGTTTTCCAACAAGCCGGTGCGGCGCACCGAAGTTCGCGAGCCGGAGCCGGAGCGGCCGAAATTCACCCGCGACGGTGAGCGCCGCCCGATCGGGGAGGGCGGTCTGATCAAGAACCGCAAACGCCGCGAAGGCAGCCGCGACGAGGCTCTGGGCAAACTGTCGACAAGTCCCGACAGAAGCGCGGAGAAGAGTTTTGGCGAACGCGGCCCGCGTCCCGAACGCAGCTTCGGCGACAAGCCGCGCGGCAATTTTGGCGACAAACCGCGCGGTGGCTTCGGTGACAAGCCACGCGGCGGTTTCGGCGACAAGCCTCGGGGTGGTGGCAAAAAGTCCGAGCGCGAGCAGCGGCCGATCGAGCCGCCCGGCCAGCGCAAGGCCAATGTCTGGATGGCACCGGGCGCGCGGCCGATCGGCAAGGGCAGGGCCGACGCCGATGCCGCCAAAGCAGCTGAAGCCAAGGCGCGCAAGGCATCGTTCAAGCCGACCTATGGCAAACCGGCCGGTGCCAAGCCGTTCGGCAAGCCGAGAGGCGAACGTCCGGGCGGGGCCGGCGGCGGTGAGCGTCCGCGCAATGGTCCCCGAGGCCCCAAAGCGAGATGAGAATCGTCGGTGGTGAGTTTCGCGGGCGTCCGCTGGCGACGCCCCGTTCGAGCGCCATCCGTCCGACGACCGATCGCACCCGCGAGGCGGTCTTCAACGTGCTGGCGCATCGCTTTGCCGCGCAGTTGGACGGTGCGCGCGTGCTCGACCTGTTCGCCGGCACCGGTGCGCTGGGGCTTGAGGCGCTGTCGCGCGGTGCCTCCTATGGCGTCTTCATCGAGGAATCGGCCGAAGGCCGTGGCCTGATCCGCGACAATGTCGAGGCCTTCGGCCTGACCGGCCGCACCAAGATCTTCCGCCGCGATGCCACCGGCCTTGGCGAAGCGGGCACGCTGGCGCCGTTCGGCCTCGTCTTTGCCGACCCGCCCTATGGCAAGGGTCTTGGCGAGCGCGCCTTGCAGTCGGCGAAAGCCGGCGGCTGGCTTCGCCCTGGCGCGCTGTGCGTGGTCGAAGAGGCGGCAGTGGCGCCGTTCGAGCCGGGCCCTGGCTTTTCCGTGCTGGACGAGCGCAACTATGGCGAGACCGTTATCCGCTTTATCGAAGCGGCCTGATAGCCTGCATCCTTGGCCGGGCCTCATGGGCCGGCCTCTTTGCCGCCGCCTTTGCCGGCAACATGACCAACAATTCACTTTGCTTGTCGCCAGCACCTTGCCTATCGTCCGCCAAGAAACCGGAGCCATCGATGACATTTCAGGCTGAATGGCTGCGCGGAACGCTGTTGGCGACCTCTTTGGCTTTTGTCATGACCAGCCCGGTGCTGGCCGAGAGCCCCGTCTTGCCCAACACGGTTCCGGCCGAGTTCAAGGTCACGGATTTCCTGCTCGACAACGGCATGGAGGTGGTCGTCATTCCCGACCACCGTGCGCCGATCGTCACCCACATGGTCTGGTACAAGATCGGCAGCGCCGACGAGCCGCCCGGCAAATCAGGCATTGCGCATTTCTTCGAACATCTGATGTTCAAAGCGACGACCAACCATGCGGCGGGCGAGTTCGACCGCGCCATCTCCGATATCGGCGGCTCCAACAACGCCTTCACCTCTTACGACTACACCGCCTTCCACGAGACAGTGGCGCCGTCGGCGCTCGAGCTGATGATGAGTTTCGAGGCCGATCGCATGCGCAATCTCATCCTCACCGACGATGTCATCAAGACCGAGCGCGATGTCATCCTCGAGGAGCGCCGCTCGCGCATCGACAACAGCCCCGAGGCCGTGCTGGACGAGGAGGTCGATGCAACGCTGTGGCAGAACCAGCCCTATCGCATCCCGGTCATCGGCTGGATGCAGGAAATGCAGCAGCTGAACCGCGCCGACGCTGTCGCCTTCTATGACAAATATTACCGGCCCAACAACGCGGTGCTGATCGTTGCCGGCGATGTCGAACCGGACACGGTACGGGCATTGGCCGAAAAGACCTATGGCAAGGTGGCGCGCGGCCCCGATCTGCCGCCCCGCATCCGTCCGGTCGAGCCGGAGCAGAACACCAAGCGCACGGTGACGCTCGCCGATGCCCGCGTCAGCGTGCCGAGCTTTTCCACCCAATGGGTGGTGCCGTCCTATCACACCGGCAAGCCGGGCGAGGCGGAAGCGCTCGACCTCTTGGCGGAGATCCTTGGCGGCGGCAATCGCAGCCGGCTCTACCAGGCGCTCGTCGTCCAGCAAGGTATCGCATCCAGCGCCGGCGCCTTTTTCCAGGGCACCATGCTCGACGACACCAACTTCACCGTCTATGGCGCGCCGCGCGGGGATGCGAAGATTTCCGACGTCGAAGCGGCGGTCGATGCCGAAGTGGTGCGCATCGTCAAGGATGGCGTCACGCCATCGGAGCTGGAGAAGGCCAAGGACCGCTATGTCAGGTCGATGATTTTTGCCCGCGACAAGCAGGATTCCATGGCCAACATTTACGGGTCGACGCTGGCCACCGGCGGCAATGTGCAGGACGTCCAGCAATGGACGGACCGCATCCGCAAGGTCACGGCAGACGAGGTCAAGGCCGTCGCCGCGCGCTATCTGGTGCTCGCCCGGTCGACCACCGGCTATCTCTTGCCGCAGCAACAGGCGGGGAATTGATTTGATGACGAGATTGAGCGTTGGCGCTGCCCCTCACCTGCCTGCCGGCATCCTCTCCCCGTATAGTGACGGGGAGAGGGGCGCCGTCATCGCCGGTTTCGCCAATCACCATGGTCGCAAGACGGGCGCCGAGGTTGCGGCCAGCCTCCTTCTCCCCGTCACTATACGGGGAGAAGTGCCCGGCAGGGCGATGAGGGGCGGCGCCGACTTCGGCGATCGTTCGTCTGGAATACAAATTGGAAGCTATCATTTGTCTGAAGCGACTGCCCCAAGGCGCGCCATCGCCCCGCTGCTCACGTTACTCCTCTCCATCCTATTCCTCATCCTGCCGGCACTCACGGCGCGGGCCATGGACATCCAGTCCGTCACCTCGCCGAAGGGCATCACCGCCTGGCTGGTCGAGGACTATTCCGTGCCGGTCGTCGCCATCCGCTTCGTCTTCGGCGGCGGCTCGACACAGGATCCGCCGGGCAAGGAGGGGCTGGCCAACCTGATGACCGGCCTGTTCGACGAAGGCGCCGGCCCGCTTGACAGTGAAGACTTCCAGATCAAGCTCGACGATGCCGGCGCCGAGATGAGTTTTGATGAAAGCCGCGACGGCATCTACGGCTCGATGCGCATGCTGGCCGAGCAGCGTGACCAGGCGTTCGACCTGTTGCGGCTGGCGGTCAACGAGCCGCGTTTCGACCAGCTGCCGATCGACCGCATTCGCTCCCAGATCCTGTCCGGCATCATCGCCGGCGAGAATGATCCCGACACGGTGGCGCAGAACAAATGGGCGCGCGCCCTCTATGGCGATCATCCCTATTCCCGCTCCGACCAGGGCACCAAGGAAAGCATCGCCGCCATCACGCCCGATGATCTCAAAGCCTTGCACAAAGCGGTGTTCGCCCGCGGCGGCCTGCATGTTGCCGTCGTCGGCGCCATCGACGCGCAGACGTTGAAGAAGAAGCTCGACATGGTGTTCGGCGACCTGCCGCAAAACCAGGCGCTGAGGCCGGTGGCCGATATCGACCCGAAGCTGGCGCAGCATGTCGAGGTCGACTACGACCTGCCGCAGACCTCCCTGCAGCTCGCTTTTCCCGGCGTGAAGCGCAAAGCGGCGGATTTCTTCCCCGCCGTGCTGATGAACGAGATCCTCGGCGGCGGCACCTTCACCTCGCGCCTGTTCCAGGAGGTGCGCGAAAAGCGTGGACTGGCCTACAGCGTCAACTCCTCGCTGATCAACCAGGACCACGCCAACGCGCTGATCGTCAGCACCGGCACCCGCTCCGACCGCGCGGCCGAGACGCTCGGCATCATCCGCGACGTGGTCAAGCGACTGGCCGAAGAAGGCCCGACCGAAGCGGAACTGGCGGCGACCAAGAAATACATGATCGGCGCCTACGCCATCAACAATCTGGACTCGTCCAGCGCCATCGCCTCGACGCTGGTCGAACTGCAGCTCGACGATCTCGGCATCGACTACATGCAGCGCCGCGCCGGTTACATCCACGCGGTGACGCTCGATCAGGTCAAGGCGGCGGCGAAGAAGCTGCTGACCACCGAGCCGACCATCATGGTCATCGGCCCGAAACTGGCCGGAGCCGGCAAGGGATGAGCCCGACCTTCGGCATAGCCTTCGGCGGCGGCGGCGCGCGCGGGCTGGCGCATATCCATGTCATCGAGGCGCTGAACGAGCTGGGCATCCAGCCGGTGGCGATTGCCGGCTCGTCGATCGGCGCCATCATGGGCGCCGGCATGGCCGCCGGCATGACCGGCAAGGACATCCACGATTATGCCCGCTCGATCCTCGGCCGCCGCGCCCAAGTGGCGAGCCGCATGTGGCGGGCGCGGCCGGGCACCATCGCCGAAGCCATGCAGAACGGCATCCGCGTCAGCCAGTTCAACGTCGAGCGCATCCTGAAAGCCTTTCTGCCCGAGGCCATTCCCGAAACCTTCGCCGAGCTGAAAATCCCGCTCAAGGTGACGGCGACCGACTATTTCGGCCACAAGCTCGCTGTCTTCGAAGACGGCGACCTGCACTCGGCGCTGGCGGCCTCGGCAGCCATCCCCGCCGTGTTCCGCCCGGTGATGCGCGACGGCAGGCTGCTGATCGACGGCGGCATCTACAACCCCGTGCCGTTCGACCTGATCGAAAACGATGCCGACATCATCATCGGCGTCGACGTCGTCGGCGCACCGGAAGAGGCCGACCGCAAACAGCCTACCTCCGTCGACCTGATGTTCGGCGCCACGCAGCTGATGATGCAGTCGATCATCGCCAACAAGCTAAAGCAATGCCGCCCCGACATCCTGGTCCGCCCGGCAGTCTCGAGATACCGCGTGCTCGACTTCCTGAAGATCGACGCCTTGATGAACGAGACGGTGGATATCAAGGACGAGCTGAAGCGGCAGGTGGAGAGGGTGGTGGAGGCGAGGAATAGCGCCGCGATCAAGAGGAGGCGGGGGAAACAGGTCGGGTGAGGTGCATCTTTCCTTCACCTGAAAGGAGAGAGCCCAACCGTCTTACGACTTAGCCGTCACCGTTGCATACTCTAGCGCCACCACCCCGTTGCTAAATGGTTTTGCCGAAATCAGTTCGAGCGACACCGGCTCGCCGGCTAGGAACAGCGGCTTGCCCTGACCGACGGCGCCGGGGTAGCTGAGCAGCCTGACGCGGTCGACCAGGCCATGGCGCAGCAATTCCTGCGCGACGCTGAGGCTGCCATGCACATAGATGTTGCCGCCGCTGCCTTGCTTCAGCGTCCTGACCGCATCCGGCAGCGGCCCCTTCAGCAATTGCGCCGGCTTCCAGTCGAGCGCCTTCAGGGTGGTGGAAGCGACATATTTCGGCAGCGCGTTGAACCGGTCGGCAAAATCCCCGGTTTCCTTGGGCCATGAGCCGGCAAAAATCTCATAGGTCGTGCGCCCCAAAAGCATGGCGCCGCTGTCGGCAAGCTCGTCCTCCTTGAACCTGTTCATCTCATCGTTCCAGGTCACGCTGGGCAGCTTCTCGACCTCGGCAATGCCATCGACGCTGATGAATTCGGTGACGATAAGTTTTCGCATGGCGTTCTCCTTCTTCCGTCAGAGGACGGAATGCGCAGGCCTTTTGCGACACGTTTCATGAAAAATAGCACGGAGCCTTGTCGTTTTCGGTCAACGCCATAGACACGCATTGACCTCACTGGCCTGACGGCGCCACGCAATTGATGTGCAGTCGATCATCGCCAACAAGCTGAAACAATGCCGCCCTGACATCCTGGTTCGCCCGGCAGTGTCGAAATATCGCGTGCTTGATTCCTGAAGATCGACGCCTTGATGAACGAGACGTCTGACATCAATGGCGAGCTGAAGCGGCAGATGGAGAAGGTGCTGGAGGCGCGGCATGCGGTTTGACTCCAAGTGCAGCTGGAGGGTTGCATTCCTCCACAGTAACATTATCTAGTGTACTAGATACTAGTTCGCCAGTGAAGTCGGCTTGTCTCTTTGGGCTATGGTATGGCACCTCAAAAAAGCGCGTCACGTTTGGTTCGAATGCAAATCTCGTTCGCCCTGTACGGGGCGGCGGGCCGGATGGCACGCATGCACAAGCCGTTCCTCGATCCACTGGGCCTGACCTTTCCACAGTACCTTGTGATGCTGGAGCTCTATGCGTCCGCGCCCCGGTCCGTAGGTGATCTTGGAAACGCTTTGGGCATGGACACCGGCACGATCACCCCATTGCTCAAGCGGCTCGATACCTGCGGGATGGTGACGCGAATGCGAGATCCCGAGGACGAACGCCGGGTCCTTGTCGATCTCACACCTGCCGCTCACAGCATCAAAGACGAGGTCTGGAGCATCTCCGGCAAGATCAAGAGTGCCTGTCAAATGTCCGAGGACGAGATCATAGCGCTGCGAGACACTCTTCATGACTTCGCTCACCCTGCTAAAATTTGAAAACCAAAGGATGTAAAATGAAAATCGGAATCATTGGGGCCGGCAACATCGGCTCGCTGGTTGCAAAGAAGCTGGACGCCGCTGGCCACCAGGTGAAACTGGCGAACTCGCGTGGCCCCGAAAGTCTTGCGGACACAGTTGCCGGCACCGGCATCCAGGCCGTTGGGAGAGAGGCGGCAGTACTGGATGCCGATGTGGTCATCCTGTCAGTGCCCTTTGCCAAGAACCCAGACCTGGCAACGATTCTTGCCGGCGCCCCTGCTGGCGCAATCGTGGTGGACACCTCCAATTACTATCCAACCCGTGACAGCAAAATCTTCGAGGTTGATAGCGGCAAGCCGGAGACCGTTTGGGCCAGCGAGCAGGTGGGGCGCCCCCTTGTTAAGGCTTGGAACGCACTGCTAACGCAGACATTGGCAGAGGCCGGTTTGGAGGCCGGTGCTCCAGGTCGCATTGCCATCCCGATTTCGGGTGACGACGCCGCGGCCAAAGCACTTGTATCCGATCTCATCAGCGTCACTGGCTTCGATGCGGTGGATGCGGGTACTCTTGAGGAGTCCTGGCGACTGCAGCCGGGCACTCCCGCCTATTGCACTGAGTTGACCGCCCACGAACTCAAGACTGCGCTCACCGCCGCTGACAGGAAACGCGCTCCTTCGAACCGCGACGCCATCATGGCATCGTTCTCCAAGCCGGATGCAGAGTTCACCCGAGCTGGCGCAGTCGCAACCAATCGATCTCTCTCTGCCTGATTTAGATTGCGGCCGCCCGCGATAAGCGGGCGGCACGCAGCCTTCGCCAACTTACTGGGGCGCCTCTTTCACTAGGGCCATCGCCATGGACCCTCGCTCTCCACATGCCCTGAAAATTTCTGGAAGGGTTGATGCCTCACGAAACCGTGGCCCAGGGCGTCTTGTCGTCAACGACAATTTCGCCGTTATTCTTTCGATTTGCTAGCTGGAATATGCATCGATCGTCCTCATTGATGTTGCGCTTACTTTTTCTTCATCGAGCGGAGGCCGAATTTGCTCCACTCGCCGCCAAATTCTGGCGCTCGGCCTGCGGCCGCGTTTTTCGTCTGAGCTGACCATCAGGCGCTGCAGACGTCGAAGTTTCGATCAGCCGGCTCAACCGCAGCCTTGAGCAGCATCTTGGCCGCGTCGCGCGTTGCAAGAGGTTCAACGCCCCCCCTCATGGCTTGTGCGTTCACGAGCGAGCCCTGGATGAGCGCTAGGATCTGGACGACCACGCTCTCTTGATTTTTCAACTTCAAGGGCTGGATGAGCGACACGACAAACTCATGTAAGTTATGGAAATATGCTGCGAGCGTTGCCTGCACCTCTGGCGTTTCCGCGTCCGGTCCGAACTCGGCCAGCCCTCGAACGAAAGGACAGCCGCGGAAAGTAGGCTCCTGAAAGGACGCGTTCAGTGTGTCGAAAATAGCCAGCACGCGATCCAGCGGCACCGGTCCGGCTTGTTCTGTCGCAGTCGCCAGCATGTCGAACCACAGCGCGCTTTTGTGGCGCAGATAGGTAGCGGCAAGATTGGCCTTCGAGGGGAAGTGCTTATAGAACGTCATCTTTGCGACGCCGCTCTCGGCGATGATGCGATCTATTCCCACCGTATGGATGCTGTTTCGGTAAAATAGTTCAGACGCTGTTTTCAGAATTCGCTCTCGCGGAGCCAAGGCGTGCAGCGACCGCGATTCCAGGTCGAGGTACTCACTCACATCCAAAGTTTTCATTCTCGCCTGCCGGGTGCGCGTTCGGTGTAGAAACAGAATAGTCTGTCTATTTTCTCTTTGCAACGGACATACAGGTCTGTATATTCCTGCTTGCCCCGTTAGGTGGGCAAGCGAGAGGATCGAGAAAATGTGCAGCAAGGTTGTAGTTGTTACCGGCGCGAGCAGCGGTTTTGGAAAGCTCACCGCCTTGGAGCTCGCCAGGGGCGGGCACGTAGTGGTCGCGACCATGCGCGACATCGAAGGCAAAAACAGCCAGACGGGCAGTGAGCTAATCAACGCTGCAAAAGCCGAAGGGCATGAGCTCCAGGTCATTGAGATGGATGTGACGGACGAAGCGTCGGTCAACGCTGCGATCGATCGGGTCGTCGAGCAACACGGCAGGATTGATGCGCTCATCAACAACGCGGGCACGATGTTCGTCGGCGTGACCGAAGCCTACACGGTGGCAGACATCGAGCAGCAATTTGCGGTGAACTTTTTTGGGGCCGTAAGGGCCGACCGCGCCGTCCTACCCCATATGCGTGCTGCGGGCAGCGGCGTGCTGATCCATGTCACCTCGTTGATGGGGCGTGTCATCTTTCCGTTCTTTGGTGTCTATTCCGCGAGCAAGTTCGCGCTTGAAGCGCTTGCCGAGGCATATCGATATGAACTGTCCAGCTTCGGCGTAGACTCGGTGATCGTGGAACCCGGGCCATTTCCGAGCAATCTGCTTCCATCTAGCCCAGCGCCCTCGGACGAGCAGGTCTTGGCGACATATGGCGCAGTTGCGTTGGTCCCAGGCCAAATCAAAAACAACTCCGATCAGGGACTTGATCCTGCGAATCCACCCCGCCCTCAGTTGGTGGCTGACGCCATCGCACGGCTAGTCGAGGCTACGGAACGGCGCCCATTGCGCACCGTCGTCATGCCAGAGGGCATGGACTTCGGGGTGGAGGGACTGAATCAGGCCGTCGCTCCTATTCAAAACAACCTGCTTACTGCGCTCGGTATGTCAAACATGATCTGATAGCGGAACCGCCATCACGTCGCCGCCTATGACCTCAACGTCAGCTTCCGGCGCACGGGCGCCGAAAGCCGTCGGTCTGATTGCGGGCCTTCGATGCCTCGTCTCTAAGGGTCGCTCGCTGAGGAATAACCGCCTTCGCCCTGAAGCTAAAGCCGCCCCCTCAGTCCTTCGCCCGCTCCACATAAGCCCCGTCAGCCGTCATCACCACCACGCGGGTGCCCGGCGCGATGTGCGGTGGCACCAGGGTGCGCACGCCGTTGGACAGCACGGCCGGCTTGTAGGAGGACGAGGCCGTCTGGCCCTTGGTGGTCGGCTCGGTTTCCACCACTTCGAAGGTGGCGCGCTGCGGCAGCACCAGGGAGATGGCGATGCCGTTGAACTGCGACACCTGCACGGCCATGCCTTCCAGCAGGTAAGGCGCCATGTCGCCGACCACGGCTTCCGACACCGCGACCTGGTCGTAGCTTTCCGGGTTCATGAAATGAAAGCCTTCGCCGTCACGGTAGAGGAAGGTGTGCTCGCGCTCTTCCACATAGGCGCGCTCAACCTGTTCGGTGGTGCGGTAGCGCTCCGAAACCTTTACCCCGTCGCCGATGCGGCGCATATCGAGCTGCGTCACCGGCGTGCCCTTGCCTGGGTGGATGTTTTCGGCAAAGAGGATCACATAAAGCTTGCCGTCCTTTTCGACGACGTTGCCTTTGCGGAGCGAACTGGCGATGACTTTCACCACGGTTTTATATCCTGCAAGAAGAGTTGACTGGCGTTTGCCGGCTTGTGCGGCGCTGGATGGGGGCCTACCGCATCTTGGCCGCCGCCGCCAGCCCCCTTCCACCATGTTCCGAGCCGCATGACCGAAGCTTCGCCCTGGTGGACGCCGCATGTCCACGCCGACCGCCGCCCGCGGCTGATGCTGCGCAACGGCATCGCCGCCAGCCTGCGCGATTGGTTCGCCGCCCATGATTTCGTCGAGGTGCAGACGGCAGCGCTGCAGGTCTCGCCCGGCAACGAGGCGCATCTGACGGCCTTCGCCACGGAAGCGGTCGGGCCGGACGGTGCAAGGGCGCCGCTCTATCTCCACACCTCTCCGGAATTCGCCTGCAAGAAGCTGCTCGCCGCCGGTGAAGTCAGGATTTTCAGCTTCGGTCCGGTCTACCGCAACCGTGAGCGCGGGCCTTTGCACCATCCCGAATTCACCATGCTCGAATGGTACCGGGTGGGCGAGGCCTATGAGAGCCTGATGCAGGATTGCGCGGCCTTCCTGGCGCTGGCCGCGACAAGGGCAGGGGCTACTCTTTTCTCGTTTCGGGGCCGCGACTGCGATCCGTTTGCCGAGCCGGAACGGCTGACGGTGGCGGAGGCCTTCACTCGCTACGCCGGCATCGATCTGCTGGCAACGGTCGCCGCCGACGGCAGCACCGATCGCGACGCGCTGTATGCGGCGTTGACCCAGGCCGGCCTGCGCACTGCGCCCGACGATAGTTGGGCAGATTTGTTCAGCCGTGTGATGGTGGAAAAGATCGAGCCGTTGCTCGGGCAGGGGCGGGCGACCATCCTGTGCGAATATCCACTGGCCGAGGCGGCATTGGCGCGGCCGAGCCCGAGCGACCCGCGCGTCGCCGAGCGCTTCGAACTCTATTGCTGCGGCGTCGAACTCGCCAACGGGTTTGGCGAACTGACGGACGCCGACGAGCAGCGCCGGCGTTTCATCCTCGAGATGGATGAGAAAGAGCGCATCTATGGCGAGCGCTATCCGCTGGACGAGGATTTCCTCGCCGCCCTGGCCATCATGCCGCCTGCCAGCGGCATCGCGCTCGGGTTCGACCGGCTGGTGATGCTGGCCACCGGCGCGCAAAAGATCGAGGACGTGATCTGGACGCCTGTTGCCTAGGCGCGGAAAGATCTGGCCTATTCGATTCCAGGGATCAAGACTGGACCGTGACCCCGAACCAAGAGACCACATGATCGGTACGGGATTTCAAGGTCAATCGGGAAGATCCACAGTGGCTGCTTCTGAAAAGGTCGAAATCGCCATTGTCGGCGCCGGAGTTGTCGGGCTGGCGACGGCACTTCGCCTTGTCGCGGCCGGCCGCGAAGTTCTGCTCATCGATCCGAACGAGCCGGGCTCCGGCGCGTCGTTCGGCAATGCCGGGACGATCGCCGAATATGCCTGCATGCCGGTCGGCACTCCTGCGGTGCTGCGGGCGTTGCCAAAGCTGCTGCTTGATCCCGACAGCCCGTTTTCGCTGCGCTGGCCGGCGCTGCTGCAGCTGGCGCCATGGCTCGTTCGGTTCATGCGGCAATCGCTGCCGGCGGCCACCCGGGCCAATGCACTGGCGCTCGCCGGACTGCTGGCCGACGCCCTCCCGGCCTGGGAGGAAATGGCTGGGGAGGCCGATCTGGACGATCTGCTGCGCCGCAATGGCTGTCTTTACCTCTATCGCCGCGAGAGCGATTTTGCCGCTGGCGCCGGCGGCCGGGCAATGCGCGCTGGGTTTGGCATCCACCAAGAGGTGCTGACTCCCGAAGAGGTGGCGGCACTTGAGCCGGGCCTGCCGGCGACAGCAGCGCATGGCGTGTATTTTCCCGACTCGATCAATGTCACCGATCCGGCAATGGTGATGCGGCGGTTGCTGGGCGCGGTGAGCGCCCGTGGTGCATCGGTGAAGCAGGCTGAGATCACCGGGCTGCAGGTCGAGGCTGGCGGTGTCCAACTCAGCGGCCCCGGCGTTCGCATCAAGGCTGGCACGGTGGTGATCGCCGCCGGTGCACGGTCACGCGCACTGGCCGCGCAGGCCGGCGACAGGATTCCGCTCGAGACCGAGCGCGGCTATCATCTGGAATTCCAGACCGACGCGCCGCTGCTCAACCGGCCTGTCTGTCCCGTCGATCTTGGTTTCTACCTGACGCCGATGGCTGGCCGCTTGCGGGTCGCCGGCACAGTCGAACTCGGGGGCCTGGTCGCGCCGCCAAATCCGCGCCGGCTGGCGCTGCTTGACCGTGGCGCCAGGCAAATTTTTCCCGGGCTCGGCTCGCCTGCCTCGCAATGGCTCGGCTTCCGGCCGTCCCTGCCGGATTCCAGGCCGGTCATCGGCGCTTCGCGCGGCAGCTCCCGCGTAATCCATGCTTTCGGGCACGGCCATCTCGGCCTGACGCTGGCTCCGATCACCGCGCGGCTGGTCGCCGACTTGATCGGCGGACGCGGCGATCCGGCTCGGCTCGCACCTTTCGCGGCGGGCCGTTTCGGCCGTTGATCGACCGATGCCCTCGATCTGGGCTAGTGCGCGAAAACCTGCTCCAGTGAGCGAAAGCCCTTGAATTCCAGGGCATTGCCCGAGGGGTCGCGGATGAACAGCGTCGCCTGTTCGCCGGGCTCGCCCTTGAAACGCACCATCGGCCGTTCCAGCCAGTCGATGTCGTCGCGCGCCTCCAGCCGCGTCGCCAGGCGCTGCCAGTCGTCCATCAACAGCACGGCGCCGAAATGCGGGATCGGCACGGTGATGCCGTCGACCTTGCCGTCACTGGGGGCTTGTGCGGCCTGCGGCCGCAGATGCGCCGACATCTGGTGGCCGTAAAGGTCGAAGTCCACCCAGGTCGCCGACGAGCGGCCGATGGCACAGCCCAGCACCTCGCCATAGAAAACGCGGGTTTCATCGAGATCACGGACCGGAAAGGCGAGATGGAATGGCGTCATCGAAATGCTCCGTGCAGGCTGCGAACCGATTTTGCGTCACAGGGTTGGCGATTTGAAGCGTCCACCCTGCATTTTGATTGAAGCCTATGCCATTGCACAAGCCGGACCGGAACAATAGATGGGTGGGCAACGCCCGCACCAGCAGGATTTCAGGCATGACCGATATATCAGACGCAGCAAAATTGACCGACCGCGTCGCGGCTCTGGTCGAGGCTGCAAAAAAGGCCGGCGCCGATGCCGCCGACGCGGTGGCCGTGCGCAGCCGCTCGACCGGCGTGTCGGTGCGTCTCGGCAAGGTCGAGGCTACCGAAGCCTCCGAGAGCGAGGATGTCGCGCTTCGCGTTTTCGTCGGCGGCCGCGTGGCGAGTGTCTCGGCGACAGCGGCGTCCGACCCGAAAACACTGGCCGAGCGCGCCGTTGCGATGGCGAAGGTGTCGCCGCAGGATCCTTATCAGGGGCTGGCCGACCCGGCATTGCTGGCCAAACAGACGCGCGATCTCGATCTGTTCGACTCCACCGAAGTGTCCGCCGACCAGTTGAAGGAAGCCGCATTGGCGGCCGAAGCGGCAGCGCTTGCCGTCAAGGGCGTGACCAATTCGGCCGGCGCCAGCGCCGGTGCGGGGCTGGGTGGCCTGGTGCTGGCCACCTCGCACGGCTTCCTCGGCCACTATGTCGGCTCGCGTTTCTCGCGCTCGGCCAGCGTCATCGCCGGCGAGGGCACCGGCATGGAGCGCGACTATGAATTCTCCTCGCGCCAGCATTTTGCCGATCTCGATGCGCCCGAGGACATCGGTCGCAAGGCCGGTGAGCGCGCCGTGCGCCGCATCGGCGCGCGCAAGGCGGCGACCGGGCCGGTCGACGTGGTTTTCGATCCGCGCGTCGCGCGCGGCATCGCCGGCCATCTGGCCGGCGCCATCAACGGCGCCTCGGTCGCGCGCAAGACCTCGTTCCTGCGCGACATGATGGGCAAGCAGGTGGCCGCGTCCGCCATCACCGTCACCGACGAGCCGCTCCGGCTGCGTGGCCAGGCCTCGCGGCCGTTCGACGGTGAAGGCGTCGAGGGCGAAAAGCTGTTGATGGTCGAGAAGGGCGTGCTCAACCACTGGTTCCTGTCGACCTCGGCCGCAAGGGAATTAGGCCTCGTCACCAACGGCCGCGGCGCGCGCGGCGGCTCTTCCGTGACGCCATCCTCCACCAATCTCGCCATCGAGCCGGGCGCGCGGTCACCGGAAGAGTTGATCAAATCGCTCAAGACCGGCTTCTACGTCACCGAAGTGTTCGGCCAGGGCGTCGACATGATCACTGGCGAATATAGCCGTGGCGCCTCGGGTTTCTGGATTGAGAACGGTGAACTGGCCTATCCGGTCGCCGAGGTCACCATCGCCTCGAACCTGAAGACGATGTTCCTCAACATGGTGCCGGCCGATGACCTCGACCGTAATTTCGGCACCGCCGCCCCAACGCTCCTGATCGAAGGCATGACCCTTGCCGGAGCATGACTTGACCATAGCCGGGGCCATCTCCGGGGCCACCGAAGACCTGCCGCTGCTGCGCGATGCCGCCCGCGAGGCGGGGGCCATCGCCATGCGCTACTTCGGCAACAGCCCGCAAGTCTGGATGAAGGGCGGCACATCGCCGGTCAGCGAGGCCGATCACGCCGCCGACGCCTATCTGCGCGAAACGCTGCTGGCGGCACGGCCGGATTATGGCTGGCTGTCGGAAGAGACGGTCGACGATCCGGTTCGGCTTTCGGCACGCCGCACCTTCGTCGTCGACCCGATCGACGGCACGCGCGGTTTCCTGGAAGGCCAGCGTACCTGGTGTGTCAGCGTCGCCGTCGTCGAGCATGGCCGCACGTTGGCCGGCGTGCTGGAATGCCCGGCGATGGAGGAGACCTATTGGGCGCTGCCCGGTCAGGGCGCCTTCCGCAACGGCAAGCGCATTGCGGTGCGCAAGCTGGCGGATACGGCCGAGATTTCCGGGCTGAAGCAGTTGACCGACCTGATGCCGGCCGAATGGCAGGCGCGGCTGAAGCGGGCGCCTTACAGCCCTTCGCTCGCCTATCGGCTGGCCATGATTGCCAACGGCGCGCTGGATGCCACTTTCGTCAAGCCGAACGCGCATGACTGGGACATTGCGGCGGCCGATCTCATCCTGCGCGAGGCCGGTGGCCAGTTGCTCGACCAGCATGGCCGCGCCCCGCTCTATGCCGGCGAGGTGACTCGTCACGGCGCACTTGCTGCCGGCAGCGGTGAATTGCTGGCCGTGCTCGCCGGCGTCATCGCCGGTCTGGACGCGTGAAAGCGTTTTCCCGGGCGAGATGAATTCATCTCGCCCTAAAGGTTCCAAAGTCGGCGGCTTTGGTCTAGACCTGTCACAAACTCACGATATGTGAAGGACCGACATGGCCGCGGAAGACGGAAAGAAACAGCTTTTGCATCTGGTGTTCGGTGGCGAACTGAAGAAGCTTGGCGGTACCGAATTCCGCGATCTCGACGGGCTCGACATCGTCGGCATCTATCCCGACTATCAATCCGCGCACACGGCATGGAAAGCCAAGGCGCAAGCCAGCGTGGACAACGCCCACATGCGTTACTTCGTCGTTCATCTGCACCGGCTGCTGGACCCCGACAACAAGGCTGCCGGTTGACTTCGATGGAGCATGACCTGGCGAAAGGGCCAGCAAGCGATGCCGCGCCCACGGGCAGGGGACGCAGCCGCACGACCAAGGCCTTCTGGCGCAAGATTCGCCAACCGCTGGCGCAGTCGCGATTCGTCAAGAACGCCATCGCCAGCCTGTTCGCCCAGTTCGTCCGCTTCGTGCGCCTCACCAATCGCGTCGTCGAGGGCTCGGCGCGGTTTTCGGGCGGCGCCTATACCGAGTTCGAGCCTGGCATCATAGCCCTGTGGCACGGCCAGCATCTGCTGACGCCGGCCTATTATCCCAAGCGCAAGCCGCTGGTCGCCATGGTTTCGCGCAGCGCCGATGCCGAGCTCAACGCGCTGATGCTGGAAAAATTCGGCATCGAGGCAGTGCGCGGCTCCGGCGGGCGGGAAAATGCCAGGCACCTCGACAAGGGTGGGGCAAAAGCGCTTATCGCCCTGAAAAAGTCGCTCGCCGTCGGCAAGAACGTCGCCATGATCGCAGATATTCCGCACGGCACGCCGCGAGACGCAGGGCTTGGCATCGTTCTCCTGGCCCGCCTCTCGGGCCGGCCGCTTGTGCCCGTCGCCATCACCACCAGCCGCCGCAAGGTGCTGGAGAAGAGCTGGGACAAGACCACCATCAACCTGCCGTTCGGCCGTTCGTCGATCGTCATCGGCCAGCCGATCTTCGTGGCGGCCGGCGCCGATGACGCCGAAATGGAGCGCAAGCGCCAGGAAGTGACGACCGCGCTCAATGCCGCGACCGCCGAGGCCTACCGTCTCGTGGATGCTCCGCGATGAGCGGCCGCTGGGCGCGAGCCATGCTGTCGGCATACCGTTTCGCGGGTGCGGCCGCCTATCCGCTGGTCGGGCCCTATGTTGCCTGGCGCACCTCGCGCGGCAAGGAAGACCGCTACCGCCGCCGCGAGCGCTATGGCGTCGCCGGCCGCGCGCGCCCCGACGGGCCGGTGATCTGGATCCACGCGGCGAGCGTCGGCGAGACCATAGCCGTCGTGCCGCTGGTCGAAAGCATTCTCGACTACGGCGTCAACATCGTGCTGACGACCGGCACGGTCACCTCGGCGCAGGTCGCCGACGAGCGGCTCGGTGATCGGATCATCCATCAATACGTACCGCTCGATCTCAAGCCGGCGGTCAGCCGGTTCCTCGATCACTGGCAGCCGGACCTGGCGATCATCGCCGAATCCGAGATCTGGCCGATGACCATCCTCGAGCTTGGCGCGCGCCGCGTGCCGCAGGTGCTGGTCAATGGCAGGCTGTCCGACCGCTCGTTCAAGTCGTGGAAGAAACGGGCCAACATCGCCGAGGCGTTGTTCGAGAACCTGGCTCACGTCGTGGCGCAGTCGGATGTCGATGGCGAGCGGTTTCTGGCGCTCGGCGCGCGGCCGGTCACCGTGTCGGGCAATCTCAAGGTCGATACCTCGCCGCCGCCCGTCGACGAACGGGCGCTGGCGACGCTGCGGCGGCAGATAGGCACGCGCCCGACCTGGGCGGCGATCTCGACCCATGACGGCGAGGAAGTGGTCGCGGCTGAAGTCCACGCGACGCTGCACAAGCGCCACCATGGCCTTCTGACGATCGTCGTTCCGCGTCATCCCGATCGCGGCGAGGCCCTTGCGGCGCAGATTTCCGGCTTGGGCCTGAAGGTCGCGCGGCGCAGCAAGGGCGACAGGATCGCCGCCGACACGGATATATTGCTCGGCGACACGATCGGCGAGATGGGGCTCTATCTCCGGCTGACAGAAATCGCCTTCGTCGGCCGCTCGCTGACCTCCGAGGGTGGCCAGAACCCGCTGGAGCCGGCCATGCTCGACACGGCGGTTCTCGCCGGGCGCAATGTTCAGAATTTTCGCGAGGCCTACCAGCGTCTCCTCGACAGCGGTGGCGCCAAGCTGGTGCGCGATCGCGACATGCTGGCCGGCGCCGTCAATTTCCTTCTCACCAACGAAGTGGCGCGCCACGAGATGATGGCGGCGGGTGTAGCGACCGTCGACGAGATGCGCGGCGCGCTGGCGCGCACGCTGAAATCGCTTGAGCCCTACATCCAGCCGCTGGTCGTCAAGTCGCGCCTGAAGGGCGCGAACGGGCGCTAGCGTGGCCTCCGAAGCACCACCATTCTGGTGGGAAGAGCCGGACTGGCGGGTCTTGGCGCTGTCGCCGCTATCGGCCATCTATGCCGCCGCCGCCGGCCGCGGCATGCGGCGGGCCAAGCGCGAGAAGATCGAAGCACCCGTTCTGTGCATCGGCAATTTCACGGTTGGCGGCACCGGCAAGACACCGGTGGCCATCGCGCTCGCCAAACAGGCCAAGCGCATGCGTCTCAAACCAGGCTTCCTGTCGCGCGGCCATGGCGGCTCCTTCGCCGAGCCGCATGTCGTCGATATCCATCACGACAGCGCCCGGCATGTCGGTGACGAACCGCTGCTGCTGGCCGAACACGCGCCGGTGGCGGTGACGCCGAATCGTGCCGCCGGCGCCCGGCTGCTGCTGGAACGGAATGGCTGCGATTTCCTAATCATGGATGATGGCTTCCAGAGCGCCCGCATCCACATCGACTATGCGCTGGTCGTCGTCGATGCGCGCTATGGCATCGGCAATGGCCGTGTCATTCCGGGCGGTCCGCTCCGAGCCAGGATCGTCGATCAACTGGTCTTCACCAGCGGGCTGTTGAAAATGGGCGAGGGCATCGCCGCCGACAGCGTGGTCCGCCAGGCGGCACGCGCCGGCCGGCCGATCTTCGAGGCCCATACAGAGCCAAGCGGCAAGGCAGGGCTTGCCGGCAAGCGGTTCTTCGCCTTCGCCGGTATCGGCCATCCCGAGAAATTCTTCGACACGGTGCGCCAAGCCGGCGGCGAGCTGGCGTTGACGCGGCCGTTTCCGGACCACCATTTCTATGCCGAGGACGAACTTGCCGAGCTGGCGGCGACCGCACGCGCCGAAGGGCTGGTGCTCATCACCACCGCCAAGGACGCCGCCCGGCTACGCCACGGCGCCTCACAGGACTTTCTCGACCGGCTCGAGGTGCTGGAGATCGACACGGTCTTCGAACTCGACCACGTTCCCGAGCGCATCATCGACGAGACGCTCGATGCCTGGCGCCAGCGCAAGCTGAAAGGCTAAAGCAATTCCAGGAAAAGTGTGAAACGGTTTTCCCGGGAAAAGCGCATAGCGCTTTCCCTTGGGAATTGCGTCAAACAAAGAGATAGAGCGGTTCGCCGTTCCGTGAAACGGTGAACTGCTCTAACCGCGCTTACGCAGCTCCGGATGCATCTCGATTTCGCGGCGCAGCGAGGCGGTGGCGCTGATGTAGGGCTCCTGCCTGGCGACGCTCCAGTATTTCAACTCGTCGAGCGGAATGCTTTCGCCTGTCACCGCGCAGCGCACGAACGCGCCGGGACTGGTAACCTGGAAGTCGCCATCCAGATAGCGGATGCGGGCTTCCTTGCCGCCGGGGCCTTCGAAACGGTTCATCATGCGGGGACGCCAGGGTTCATGAGGATTTCATCGCCATAAATTCCCGGCGAGGTCAAGCATGCGACAAGCCTGAGACAATGCTGAACGCTTATTGTGAAGCGGAAAAATGGTGTTGGTGGGCCGCAATGGACATTTCCTCCACTCGTCTTCCCGCGTTGCTCAGGGAAGTGATGACGCCGCAGGCAGTGCCCTCGGGGCAGGCTGATCCAGTCATGACGGCACTGGTCAAGGCGCTGGTCCAACCGCCGGCGCCGTCTCTGCTTGCGCAACAGACAGCGCCAGCGCTGTTGACTTTGCCGGTCGCGCCGATGGCCGTCAAATCGCAGCAGATCGCATCGGCTGGCATCGTCGATGCCTATCTTGCCCAGCTTGAGACGGGCGAAGAGGCGGCGTTGGCAACGATCGCGGCGAGAAAGGCAGAACCCGAAGCCGAAACGCTGCGAGCCTTCTTGCCGCTTTCGACAACGGCCAATGACAATGCCCCTGCCAGGGTTGCGGGGCTGTCATTGCTGTCGCTTATCCCGCCGCAGGCTCCAGTCCCGCGCAACGCTGCCGCCCTGGGTACATTGGCGGGCAGGCACAGGCCGGCCAATCAATCCCATGGTGCGGTGCCGAACCCTGAGCAGTTGCTGGTGAAAATTGGCTTTGTTTCGATAATGGCCGGTTTTCTGGGAGCCGTGATCCTCGGGTTCGTTCTGTTGTTGCTTCGTTGAGCTTCGAATCGGCTGGTTCTCGATATATGCCCGGCGGAAGGCCTACCGCTCGGCTTCGATGAACGCCTCGATCTTTTCCGGCGCCAGCCCGGCCTCCGCCGCGATGCGGCGGGCGAGGTCGGCGGCTGCGGCACGCGGCCGCCCGATCGGCCGGTCGAGCCAGTAGGACACCGGATTGAGCGCGGTGCGCTCATCGACGGGAGTGATGCGGCCCGATTGCAATTGATGCCCGGTCAGGGGTGGGCGTGCCAGCGCGATACCCAACCCATAGGCGGCGGCGTCGAGCACCAGATTGTAGTCCTCGAAGCGGCGGTCCTGCGGGCGCGGGCGATAATCCATGCCTTGCGCGGCAAACCAGGCGCGCCAGGCCGACGCGTCGGAATCGTTGATCAGCGGATATTTGAGCAGCCGGGCAGGATCGCCGCGGCCGATCTCGCGGGCAAGCCCGGGTGACGCGACGGGGAAGACATGTTCCTCGAAAAGCTGCACCGAGACGCGGCCCGGAATGCCGCCGCGTCCACAGCGGATGGAGAGATCGATGCCCTCATCGGCAAGATCGGCCTGGCGGATGTCGACATCGAGCACGATGCGCAGCTTCGAGGGATTGTTTTCCAGAGCCGCCATGCGCGGCATCAGCCACAGTCCGCTGACCGAGGGGATCGAGGTCAGCCGCACCACGGCGGTGCCACGCGGCTCGACCCAGCGGTCGGAATGGGTCGATATCAGCGCAAAGGCTTCCGACGTGCGCAGATGCAGCCGGTTCCCCTCGATCGTCAGCGAGACGCCGCGGGCACCACGGTCGAAGACTTTCAATCCCAGCCAGTCCTCGAGCTTGGCGATCTGCCGGCTGACGGCGCCATGGGTGATATTGAGCTTTTCGGCGGCCGCCGAAAAGCTGCCTGTCCGCGCCGCCGCATCGAAGGCGCGCAGCGTCTCGAGCGGCACCATTGTGTCCGAGCTGTGATCCATAGTCACAGGTGATCCTCGATTTGGTCGTTTGTCAACTGGCCTGAAATGGCGTTTTCTGCCTCTCAGGACCGAAGAATACGAGGGCAGTGAGATGAGCGCGATGACGGGCACGTTGAATTCGACACAGCGGATGGACACCACGGCAGCCATTGCTGTCGCGCTGACGGTGGTCGGCTGGGCTTCTGCCTTTCCCGCCATCCGAGCCGGTCTCGCCGCCTTCGGACCGCTGGAATTGGGTGCATTGCGCTTTGCCATCGCCGCGGTGCCGGCGGCGATCTTCCTTGCCGTCAAGCGCCCGGTACTGCCAAGGCTCGACGAAGTTTGGCGTCTTGTCTTTGGCGGCGCCATCTTCGTCGCGCTCTACACCGTCATGCTCAATTTCGGCGAACTGACCGTCTCGGCCGGTGCCGCCGGCTTCATCATCAATGTCAGCCCGATCTTCACCGCCATCATGGCGATGGCGCTGCTCGGCGAACGTTTTTCGGGCATGGCCTGGGCCGGCACGGTGATTTCCTTCGCCGGCATTGGCGTCATCGCCATGGCCGACGGTAATGGACTGTCTTTTAACACCGGTGCTCTTCTGGTGCTTGGCTCGGCCTTGTGCTCGGCCGTCAACACCATCGTCCAGAAGCCGCTGTTTGCCCGCCATCATCCGTTGACCATTTCCGCTTCGAACATGGTGCTCGGCGCACTATGCTTGGCGCCCTTCCTGCCGTCGGCCTTTTCGCAGGCGGCGGTTGCCGACACGGCAGGCCTCGGCGCCGTCATCTTTCTTGGCATCGTGCCCAGCCTGATCGCCTATGCCGCCTGGGCGACCGCGCTGTCGCGTCTGCCCGCCGCACGTGCTTCCAACTTCCTCTATCTGGTCTCGCCGATGTCGGCGCTGATCGGCTTCTTCTGGCTGGGCGAAGTCCCGACGTTGCTCGGCATAATCGGCGGCGCGCTGGCGCTGGGCGGTGTCATCGTGGTGAATTTGAAGAGATGATTTGGTAAGTCGGAGCCATTCCCCGGGCGGGAGTTGCGCCTTTGCCTGCCTTGCTGGTCATCCGGAGACCCGGCCTGATCCATATTGCCGTTTCCCTCATTCGGAACGATCCCTCGGTCAAAGGCGTTTAGCCGGTGTTTATTCGACGGAGGTCCGAATGCCGGGTGCAACGACGCACCGACGCATGCAACTGGATGATCTATCCATTTTTTATCGCGAGGCAGGGCCGCCAGAAGCACCTGTCTTGCTCTTGCCGCACGGCTATCCCTGCTCTTCGTTCCAATTCCGCCGACTGATGCCGGCGCTCGCCGACCGCTGGCGAACGATTGCATTCGACTGGCCCGGCTTCGGATACAGTGGCACACCCGATCCGGCCGCCTTTGGCTATGATTTCGACGCCTATTCTGACGTGCTTTCCAAGCTTGCCGATGAATTCGGTCTCGAACGCTACGCCTTGTGGCTGCACGATTATGGCTCGCAGATAGGACTCCGGCATGCGATCTCGTATCCGGAGCGGATCAGTGCCCTGATCATCCAGAACGGCGACATCTACGAGGACGTGCTTGGCCCCAAATACGCCACGATCAAGGCTTGGTGGACCGACAAGACGCCCGACAGGCACCGTCCGCTCGAGGCCGCCGTGAGCGAGGATGGGTTCCGGGCCGAGTTCATCGGGGAAGTGGCTGACGACGTTGCCACGCGCGTGCCGCCCGATCTCTGGAGCCTTCACTGGCCATTGATGAACACGCCGGTTCGCCAGCAGATCGCCGTCGGTTTGATGGAGAAGCTGGAAGCCAATCTGACCTGGTTTCCGCGCTACCAGGCTTATTTGCGTGAACACCACCCGCCCACGCTGATCCTTTGGGGGCCAGAGGACGGCTATATGCCCGCGGCGTCGGCACGGGCCTATCATCGCGATCTGCCCGATGCGGAACTGCATCTGATCGAAGGGGCGGGTCACTGGCTGCTCGAGACACATTTCGACGACGCGATGCCGCTGGTCCGCGAGTTCCTGGCTCGTGTTCACGCCTGATCCCACCCGGCGTCGCTTGCTGCGCTCAGTTGCTGTCCCCTGTCTGAAGGAGAACCTCATGCCGACCAAACCGACCATCGCGCGCATCTGGCGCGGTCGCACCCGCCGCGACGTCGCCGACGCCTATGAGCCATACCTGCGTGCCGAGGGTATTCCGCCCCTCGAGAAGACGGCGCTTGGCGTCCAATTGCTGCGCGAAGACCGCGATGCCGAGACGTGGTTCACAACCATCTCGTATTGGGCCGACATGCAAGCGATGACGGCCTTTACCAGAGGCGAACCGACCAAAGTCCATCATCTGGACCGCGATGCCGAGTTCCTGATCGAGCTGCCGGAGCGGATCGACATCCACCGGATACTTGTCGATCGTCAGGGACTGCGCTGAGCGGCGAATCTGGTGGTTCGCAATCTCGCCTTCTTCGCGGTGATGTCGCTGATCTGGGGGCTGACCTGGGCGGCGATCAAGCTCGGTCTCAATGACGTGCCTCCGCTACTGCTGGCGGCGGCGCGCTATTTGCTGACCGCCGCGCTTCTGGCAACAGCGGTGCGTGGAGCCGGCGCGGCATTCGCCCACGGGCGAACGGGGCGAACGGTGGTCTCGGCATTGCTGGTCAATACCGGCACCTACGGTCTGCTTTTCTGGGGAATGCAGCACGTGCCCTCGGGATTGTCGGGGCTGGTCAACCTGGCGCTGATCCCGATCCTGCTGTTCGCGATTGCCGCATTCACCGGCGAGGAGCGACCGACCTGGCGCCACGCTTCCGCGCTCGCTATCGGCAGCATCGGGCTGGTTGGGCTGTTCTGGGCGCGGCTTGGCGCGGGAAGCAGTTCGAGCGGCATCGGGCTCGCTGCGATCGTCGTTGCGACCGCCTGTTATTGCTTCGGCAGCGTGGTTTCGCGCCCGCTGGTGGGCGCGGTCAAACCACTGGCGCTGACAATGGTCCAGGCTGCGATCGGCGGTGTTGCACTGCTTGCGCTGTCGCTCGTGCTGGAGCCGATCTCGGGTGAGACGCTCGAGGCGCTGCACACGCCGGCCGCCATCGGCAGTCTGCTGTTCCTGTCGCTGTTTGGCACGATCGTCGCCTATACGCTCTATCTCGTGCTGATGCGTGATTGGGGCACCGTCCGTGCCGGGCTCTACGCCTTCGTTTCGCCGATCGTCGCTTTGGCGGCAGGAGCCTGGCTTTTCGGCGAGGCGGTCGGCTGGGCTGAAATCGCCGGTGCGATCCTCCTGCTGGCGGCGGCTGCGATCGCGCTGCTCAGGCCGCCAGGCGAAAATCGCGGGTGACGGCATTGTCGGCCGGCCTGGGACCTTCTTGACGTGCCGGCATCGAGCGGCGAAGCGATGGCCCGCAATCCGTCCGCAGCTATCGCCGCCCGAAAAGCCGCTCGATATCCGCCAGCTTGAGTTCGATATAGGTTGGCCGGCCGTGGTTGCAGGTGCCCGAGCCGGGCGTCGCCTCCATCTGCCGCAGCAGGGCATTCATCTCCTCGGCCTTGAGCAGGCGGCCGGAGCGCACAGAGCCGTGGCAGGCCATGGTCGCGGCTATTTTGTCCAGCCGCTCCTTCAGCGTGTCGACCGTGTCGTTGTCGGCGATCTCGTCGGCGAGGTCGCGCACCAATTGCCCGACATTGGTCTCGCCCAGCATCGACGGCGTCTCGCGCACCGCGACGGCGCCGGGGCCGAAGCGCTCGATGCCGAGACCGAAGCGGGCCAGCGTTTCCGAATGCAGCGCAAGCCGCTCGGCATCCTCCTCCGGCAGGTCGATGATCTCGGGCAGAAGCAGCATCTGCGAGGGCACCGGGCGCGAGTGCAGCGCATTCTTCAGCGCCTCGTAGACCAGCCGTTCATGCGCCGCATGCTGGTCGACGATGATGAGCGAATCCCTGGTCTGGGCGACGATGTAGTTCTCATGCACCTGGGCGCGCGCCGCGCCCAGCACCGCGCCGAGCAGCGTCTCGGCCGCTTCATCCTGCCCTGCGCGTGCATCGGCGCTATGCTGCGGACCGGCATCGAAAGCCGCTTGCTCGTTTTCATGCAAGCCGCGCTGCTGGAAGCCCGCACCCTCGAAACCCATATCGAGCGGCCGCTGCGACGACCGGGCGGGATCGAAGCCGGACGGACCCGAGGCGCGGTAGGCCGCGTCGTAGCTGCGGTGGCCGTTTGCCGCTCCACCCTGGCCGTAGGATGCGGCCCCTGGCCGGAACGCCGCCATCATGCCGGCGGCCCCCGTGGTGGCGGCGCGGACGCCGGCATCGGCCAGTGCCTGTCGGATTGCCCCGACGATCAGTCCGCGCACAAGGCCGGGATCGCGGAAGCGCACATCGGCCTTGGCTGGATGAACATTGACGTCGACGATGGCCGGGTCGAGCGTCAGGAACAGCACCGTCACCGCATGGCGGTCGCGCGGCAGGACGTCGGCGTAGGCACCGCGTATGGCGCCGGCGATCAGTTTGTCGCGCACCGGGCGGCCGTTCACATAGGCATATTGCTGCAGCGCGTTGGCGCGGGTGAAGGACGGGATCGACACGTGGCCGGTCAGATGCACGCCTTCGCGCATCGCGTCGAGGGCAATAGAATTGTCCGGAAAGTCGGCGCCCATCACCTGGGCGACACGGCGCAGGCTGCCTTCCGCGCTGTCATCCGCCGCCGGCAATTCCAGCGTCGAGCGGTCCGAGCCGGCCAGCGTGAAGCGCACGGCGGGGAAGGCGATGGCGATGCGCTTGACCACATCGCTGGTGGCCGAGCTTTCGGCGCGCTCGCCCTTCATGAACTTTAATCGGGCCGGCGTTGCGAAGAACAGGTCGCGCACCTCGACCGTGGTGCCGCGATTGGCCGCCGCCGGCCTGACAGGCAGGACGCGGCCACCCTCGATGCCGATCTCGGCGGCGCTGTCACTTGCTGCCGTGCGCGAGCGGATCGAAAGTCGCGACACCGAGCCGATCGACGGCAGCGCTTCGCCGCGGAAGCCCAGCGAGCGGATGTCGTTGATATCCTCGGTGAGCTTGGAGGTGCAGTGTCGTGCGATCGCCAGCGCCAGCTCCCGTTCGAGAATGCCGGAGCCGTCATCGGTGACGCGGATCAGGTTCAGCCCACCGCCGGCTGTGACGATCTCGACGCGCGAAGCACCGGCATCGAGCGCATTCTCGACCAGTTCCTTGACCACGCTCGCCGGACGCTCGATGACTTCGCCGGCGGCGATCTGGTTGATCATCGTTTCGGAAAGCTGGCGGATGGGCATGGCGCCACTATAGGCGGATTCGACGCCGATGAGAAAGCATTCGATGTCGGCGGAATAGCGATGATGCTGGCGGGACAGCACCCCCTCTGGCCTGCCGGCCATCTCCCCCGCAAGGAGGGAGATCGGATGTCGCCACGGCTTTCGCCAATCTGCAGCGCTGCAGGAAGGGTGGCGAGGCTGGAACTGCCAATCTCCCCACTTGCGGGGAGATGTCCGGCAGGACAGAGGGGGGTGCTGTCCCGCCGACTTCCAAGGGACAGGGAGGCACTGCCCCTCACGCCTGAGCCGCCAGCCAGTCTCGCACCTTGCGGGCGTTGTCGCTGAGTTCCCGGTTCTTCGGCCAGACGACATAGAACGCCTTGCCGGTCTTCAGCACATGATCCGTCACCGGCACCAGCAAGCCCGACGCCAGCAACCGCTCGGCGAGATGCCGCCAGCCGAGCGCGATGCCTTGGCCTTCCATGACGCCCTGAATCACCAGGCCGTAGTCATTGATGCGCAGGCCGCGCGCGGTATCGCTGAGATTGGCGCCCGCCGACTGGAACCATTCGTCCCAGCTGGCCGCCTCGCGATACGGCTCCTCCAAATGGATGAGGCGGTGCGTGGCCAGTTCGGCAGCGAATTTGGGCAGGCCGAACTTTGCCGCATAGCTGGTGCCGGCGACGGGAAATATCTCCTCGTCAGCCAGCGGCAACGAGTGATAGTCCGGCCAGTCCCGCGGCGCGCCGCCGCGCACGCCGAGCGGAATGCCTTCGGCGATGATGTCGAGGTCGCGGTCGGCGGTCTGGATACGCAGGTCGATGCCCGGCAGTTCGTCGCGGAACTGCTGCAGCCGCGGCATCATCCAGAACGAACCGAACGCGGTCGAGGCGGCCAGCGTGACATGACCGCCGGTCGCCTGCAGGCGTAGATCCTCCGCCGATTTGCGGATATGCGAAAGCCCAAGCGAGACATCGGCATGGAAGCGCTCGCCGGCCTCGGTCAGGAGAACCTGGCGGTGGCGGCGCTGGAACAGCTTGGCGCCAAGCTGCTCTTCCAGCCCGCGCACGGCATAGGAGACGGCGGCCTGCGTCATGCCGAGCTCGCGGCCGGCGGCGGTGAAGCTCGAAAGCCGCCCGGCCGCCTCGAAGACGATCAGGCTGCCGGCCGAGGGCAGGAGGTGGCGCAGGCTTCGCATAAGCTGAGCTTATACAAGAGATCAGGATTTTCCAGCGTCACATCACCATTTTGTCGCGCTAGGCTCCTTCATGAGTGGAATGGAGTTGCCATGAACGCACCGGCCCCTGAAGTGACCGAACATGCCAACCGCCGCAGTGGCGGCCGCCTGGGGCGCAAGGCGCTGCGCGGAGCCCCCGTAACGTCGTTCCCGACCCTGGTCCGCCAGATCCCCGTCTACCAGATGGTCCCCGATGAGGCGGTCGAGCTGATCCACGAGGAGTCGCTCCTGATCCTCGAAGAGGTGGGATGCGAATTCCGCGACGACGAGGCTATCGCGCTGTGGAAGGCGGCGGGCGCGGATGTCTCGGAAACTCGTGTGCGGATCGACCGGGCCCTGCTGATGGAGCTGGTATCGAAGGTCCCGTCGGAGTTCACGCTCAATGCGAGGAATCCGCAGCGTACGGTGCGGGTGGGCGGCAACAATACCATCTTCGTGCCGATGTATGGCGCGCCTTATGTTCGCGATCTCGACAACAACAGGCGCTACGGCACGCTGGCCGACCTCAACAATTTCCACAAGCTCGCCTACATGGCGCCGGCGCTGCATTCATCGAGTTCGGTCATTTGCGAGCCGATGGAAATCGCGGTACCGAAGCGTCACCTCCACATCATCCATTCCGCGCTTAAGCATTCCGACAAGCCGTTCATGGGCATCGTCACGTCCAAGGAGCGGGCGGAAGACACGATGGCGATGGCAGGCATCGTGTTCGGCGAGGATTACGTCCGCGACAATCCGGTCCTGGTGTCGATCACCAACTGCAATTCGCCGCTGGTGTGGGACGCCACCATGCTGGACGCGATGAAGGTCTATGCGCGAAGCAACCAGCCGCTGATCCTCGCACCCTTCGCACTGTGCGGCGCCTCGACTTCGGCGTCCGCCGTGGGCGCGGTTGCGCAGGTCAATGCGGAAGCGCTGGCGGGCGTCGCCTTCACGCAACTGCTGCGCCCAGGGTCGCCGCAGATCTACGGGCAGTTCATGGTCACGGTGGACATGAAGACCGGCGCTCCGATGGGCGGCACGCCCGAGGCGGCGCAGATGATGTATCTGATGGGAGCCTTGGCGCGGAAATACCGGCTGCCGTGGCGCACGTCCGGCTTTCATGTCGGGTCGAAGCTCAACGACGCCCAGGCGGGTTACGAGGCGAACATGCTGATGCATGCCGCCATCCTCGCCGGCGCCAACTACATCTGGCACTCCGCGGGATGGCTCGAGGCCGGCCTGACCTGCGGCTATTCGAAATTCGCCACCGACTGCGAACAGCTCATCGGCTGGTACAAATATGCCGGCGGTCTGCCGTTCGACGATTTCAAGGAAGCCATGGCGGCCATCCGCGAGGTGGGACCGCAGGGCCATTTCCTCGGCACCCAGCATACGCTCGAACATTTCGAATCCGCCTTCTTCATGCCCTCGATCATGGACTTCAATTCGTTCGAACAGTGGAAGGCGGAAGGGGCGAAGGACCACGACACGCGCGGCCGCGAGAAGGCGCGCAACATGCTGGCGGATTACGAGGAGCCGAAGCTCGATGAAGGCATCGCCGATGGCCTGATGGATTTCATCGCGCGGCGCGAGGAGAGGCTGCCGGACAGCGTCAGTTGACGCGAAGAACCAAGATCAAGGGAACCAGACGGGAGGAAAAAATGGCATTCTTCAGAAGCAGTGGCGATCGCGTGCCGAGCGCTATCGAGGCAATGGCGGTCGAAGCACGCGCGGGTCGTGTCGACCGGCGCGAGTTCCTGGCGCTGGCAAGCGCCTTCGGCGCATCGACGGCGCTTGCCTATGGCATGATCGGTCTTGCCGTGCCGGATCGGGCCTTGGCCGAAGAGCCGAAGAAAGGCGGAACGCTGCGCGTCTCGATGTCGGTGAAGGGACAGAAGGATCCGCGCACTTACGACTGGGTGGAACTGGCGAACATTTCGCGTTGCTGGCTGGAGCCGCTTGTCCGCTATACCAGGCAGTTCACCTTCGAGCCGGTTCTGCTCGAAAGCTGGGATATCAATGACGACGCCACCGAATATGTGCTGCATGTGCGCAAGGGCATCACATGGAACAACGGCGATGCCTTCAACGCCGATGACGTCGCTCACAATCTGACGCGCTGGTGCGAGAAGAATGTCGCCGGCAATTCCATGGCCGCCCGTGTCGGCGCGCTGATCGACACAAAGACCGGCAAGGCCAGGGATGGTGCGATCACCAAGGTCGACGACAACACGGTCAAGCTGAAGCTAAGCGAACCAGACATTTCACTGATCCCGAATTTCACCGACTATCCGGCGCTCGTCGTCCATCGCAGCTTCGATGCCGATGGTGCCGATCCGATCAAGAAGCCGATCGGCACGGGACCGTTCGAACTGGTCTCCTACGATGTCGGCCAGAAGGCGGTCGTCAAGCGTCGTGAGAATGGCAAATGGTGGGGTGGTGAAGCGCCGCTCGACAGCGTCGAGTTCATCGACTACGGCACCGATTTCAACGCCACCGTTAACGCGTTCGAATCGGGTGAGATCGACCTCAATTTCGAGTCGCCCGCCGACTTCATCGACATTCTCGACAAGATGGATCTGGTGAAATCGGAGGTGGCGACGGCGACGACGCTGGTTGCGCGCACCAACATTACCCACAAGCCCTATGACGACAAGCGGGTGCGCAACGCCCTGCAAATGGCCGTCGACAACAATGCGGTCCTCCAACTTGGTTACGCCGGGCGAGGCACCCCTGGTGAAAACCACCACGTTGCCCCGATCCATCCGGAATACTATCCGCTGCCCAAGAAGACACGCGACGCCGCCGGCGCCAAGAAGCTGATGGCGGAAGCCGGACAGGCTGACTTCGAGCATGAGCTGATCACCATCGAGGACGATTGGCAGAAGAATACCGGCGACGCCATTGCCGGCCAGCTGCGCGATGCCGGGATCAAGGTGAAGCGCACGGTGCTGCCGGGTTCGACCTTCTGGAACGACTGGACGAAATATCCCTATTCGATGACGATCTGGTACATGCGCCCGCTTGGCGTCCAGGTGCTGGCGCTCGGCTATCGCACCGGCGAGGCCTGGAATGAATCGGCATATTCCAACCCCGATTTCGACGCCAAGCTCAAGCAGGCGCTATCGCTCATCGACGTGGAGAAACGACGCGAGGTCATGAAGGATGTCGAGCAGATCCTGCAGGATTCGGGCGTCATTATTCAGCCGTTCTGGCAGAAGCTCTACAGCCACCAGAACAAGAAGGTGAAGAACTATGGTGTCCACCAGACATTCGAGATGGACCTTCAGAACGTCTGGCTGGACGGCTGAAACAAGGCGCTGCAGGACTTCATGAGCCGCAAAAAAGCCGATATGCAGGATACGTGGTATTGATAGGCTCAAGCCATCAAAAGCCGGAGATTCTGCATGAGACTGACAGTGCTCGTTGCCGCCCTTTCGATAGCCCTGCCGGCCGCCGCCGTCGCCGGACCGGCGTCCGATGCGGTGAAGTTCTTCTATGTCCCGGCGGTCAAGTTCGAGGCCGACGAACAATATCGGGACCGGTTCACCGAACCGGTGACGAAACTGTTCGAGTTGAACGACCAGGCAACGAAGAAGAACCCGGACCAGGTCGCCTGCATCGATTTCGATCCTGGTCTCGACGCCCAGGATTTCGATCAGAAAACCGTCTCGAAAACGCTGAAACTGTCTGAGAAGCTGGATGGCGATAACGCACAGGTCACGGTATCCTTCAGCCTGTTCTCCGAGGGCGATGATTCCAAACGTGAAATGCTCTGGTCGCTCAAGAAGATCGACGGCAAGTGGAAGATATCGGACATCGCTTCCAAGACCAGCGACTGGACGCTCAGTGCGCTGGAATGCATGGCCGGCCAGACGCCGGAGTGAAGCGATGGCCCATCGCCGGTTGCTGGCCCTGTCGGGTGTGTGTCTGCTGGCGGCTCTGAGCGGCGCCGCCGCGCAAGGCCTGTTGGGTGCGCCGCCGGCTGACGCCGCGCCGGGCGACAGCGGGGCTCCGCCCGCAAATGCACCCGGAACCGGAGTGGAACCGGCAACGCCGCCTGTTGGATGGTCGCCAGCCGAAGCCGCGCCGGCCGCACCGATCCAGCCGGGCTCGCCGACCGCTGTGGTGCGGCCGTTTTACGATCAGGTCGGGCTGGAGATCGATCCAGCCGAGCGAAGCCATTTCATCGACCCGGCCAAAACCGTGCTCGACAAGAGCGACGCCTTGCGCAAATCCGGGCAGGGCGAGTGCCTCGACCCCAACATGGCGCTCGATAATGCCGATTACGACAAGGCCGAGATCGACAAGAGCCTGAAGACGCTCGAGGCGATCAACGGCGACCAGGCCAAGGTCATCGTCGCCTTCGTCATATCGGGCAACCCGCACCGGCTGGAATGGAAATTCAAGAGGGTCGACGGCGACTGGAAGATATCGGACCTGCTGTCGGTGACCGGCGAATGGGCACTCAGCCAATATCAGTGCGAATGATGGGCGAGCTCAACCCCGCCCGCGATAGGGCGCCACCCCGGTGTCGGGCAGCCAGGCGCCTTCGGGCGGAGCGCCCGTTTGCCAGAACACATCGATCGGAATGCCGCCGCGTGGATACCAATAGCCGCCTATGCGCAACCACAGCGGCTTGGTTGCCGCCACGATGCGGCGGCCGATCATGACGGTGCAGTCTTCATGGAAGGCGCCATGGTTGCGAAACGAGGTCATGAACAGCTTGAGCGACTTCGATTCCACCAGAGCCGCATCGGGTGCGTAGTCGATGACGATATGGGCGAAGTCCGGCTGGCCGGTGACGGGGCACAGCGAGGTGAATTCCGGACAGGTGAAGCGCACGATCGCCGGCGGTCCGTCACCACGCGAAAACGGTACGGTCTCCAGGACCGCTGCTTCGGGGCTTTGTGGCGTCTCGACGTGCGCGCCGAGCTGGGTGAGAGTTTTGGTGTCGATCATGGGCGCAATCCTTGTCGCATGCGCCCGGAGTGCGTGCGGGACGACATGCTTGAAAACGAATTTTGCCGCTCATTAGCACAATTTGAAACCGCAGGAAGACGATGACCAGCAACGATCCGCTTCTCCAGCCCTACCAGCTCAAACATTTGACGCTGAAGAACCGGGTCATGTCGACCAGCCATGAGCCGGCCTATTCCGAGGACGGCATGCCGAAACAGCGCTACCGGCTCTACCATGCAGAGAAGGCCAAGGGCGGCATGGCGCTGACCATGACCGCCGGCTCGGCGATCGTCTCGCGCGACAGCCCGGCCGCCTTCGGCAATCTGCATGTCTATGACGACAGGATCGTGCCGTGGCTGGCCGAGCTCGCCGACGCCTGCCACGAGCACGACTGCAAGGTGATGATCCAGATCACCCATCTCGGCCGCCGTACCGGCTGGAACAAGGCCGACTGGCTGCCGGTGCTCTCGGCCTCGCCGGTGCGTGAGCCGGCGCATCGCGCATTCCCGAAGACGATCGAGGACTGGGACATCGAGCGCATCGTCGCCGACTATGCTTCAGCCGCCCAGCGCTGCGAGGCCGCCGGCCTCGACGGCATCGAGTTCGAATCCTACGGCCATCTGATGGACGGCTTCTGGTCGCCGGCCACCAATCATCGCGACGACGAATTCGGCGGCTCGCTGGACAATCGCCTGCGCTTCACCAACATGGTGCTCGATGCCGTGCGGGCAGCTGTCGGCGACAAATTCGTCGTCGGCATCCGCATGGTCGCCGACGAAGATTTCGAAAAAGGCCTGTCGAAGGCGGAGGGGATCGAAATCGCCAGGCGGCTGGCGGGCTCCGGCAAGGTCGATTTCCTCAACATCATTCGTGGCTCGATCGAGAGCGATGCGGCGCTGACCAAGGTCATCCCGGTAACCGGCATGCGCTCTTCGCCGCATCTTGATTTCGCCGGAGAGGTGAGGGCGGCGACGAAATTCCCGACCTTCCACGCGGCGCGCATATCCGACGTGGCCACCGCACGCCACGCCATCGCCACCGGCAAGCTCGACATGGTCGGCATGACCCGCGCCCATATCGCCGATCCGCACATCATCAAAAAGGTGATGGAGGGGCGCGAGCATGAGATCCGCCCGTGCGTGGGCGCCACCTATTGTCTCGACCGCATCTATGAGGGCGGCGAAGCGCTTTGCGTCCACAATGCCGCGACCGGCCGCGAGGCCGAAATCCCGCATATCATCGTCAAGACCGAAGGACCGAAGCAGAAAATCGTGGTCGTCGGAGCCGGCGCCGGCGGGCTGGAGGTTGCGCGGGTCGCGGCCGAGCGCGGCCACAAGGTGATGGTGCTTGAAGCATCGAGCCAGGCCGGCGGCCAGGTGCGATTGGCGACGCAGAACCCGCGCCGCAAGGAACTGATCGGTATCATCGACTGGCGGCTGGCTGAACTCGACCGGCTCGGCGTCGAGATCCGCTACGACACTTGGGCGGAAAAAGACGATGTCCTGGCGCTGTCGCCCGATGTGGTGGTGGTCGCTACCGGCGGCCTGCCGCAGAACCCGCCGCTGACGGCCGGCGACAACCTTGTCACCTCGAGTTGGGACATCATGGCCAGCAGCGTCAAGCCGGCCGAAAATGTGCTGCTCTATGACGACAATGGCGGCCATCAGGGCATGGGCGCCGCCGAACTGATCGCCAATGCCGGCTCGAAACTCGAGCTTGTATCGCCGGAGCGTTTCTTTGCCCCGGAAATGGGCGGCATGAACCATGTGCCCTATATCAGGGCCTTTCAGGAAAAGGGCGTCACCATCACCATCAACACGCGGCTGCGTTCGGTGCGGCGCGAGGGCAATCAACTGATCGCAGAGCTGGCTTCGGATTTCGCCGATGGCTGGCGCGGCGAGCGCAGGGTCGACCAGGTGGTGGTCGAGCACGGTACGCTGCCGCTCGATGATCTCTACCTATCGCTAAAGCCTCTGTCGAAGAATGGCGGTGCGGTCGACTACGAACGGCTGGTGAGTGGTGGCGACATCTTTCCCAAGCGCAATCCAGAAGGCGGCTTCGTGCTGTTCCGCATCGGCGACGCGGTCGCCTCGCGCAACATCCACGCCGCCATCTATGACGGCATCAGGTTCGGCTTGCGTATCTGAAATTAGCTATTGCGAGGATCGGTGGCGCGCGGTCGGACCTGCGTACGAGAGCCCGTATACTTCGGTCTGGCCGCGCGCCCGCACGTCATTGGCTCGTCGCCAGACAACGTACGATTCTGTGAGCTTGTGCTGCGTGGGCGGCGCTCAAAACATTCTGGCCGTGGCCATGCACAGCACGGTCAGCACCAGCAGCCCCCCTGCGATGCGCTCGCCTCTTGTCATCTTCGCGCGCAACTGGCTTTCCGTTGCCGCATCGGCACCGGCAAGCTGCCTGCTGGCTGAGCCCACCAGCGCGCCTTGCACGCCGGCGGCGATCAGGGCCGTCACGATGCCCAGCGCCAGCACCTTCTCCATCGAGCCGAAAACGCCCTCGTGAAAGAAATACCAGAGCAGTATGCCGGTCAGGAAAACCAGACTGGCAGCGCCCATTTGCGGCCGGAAGAACCGTTCCGCCCGGATGTCCGGGTCACGGCCGACCGCGATCGTCGTACCCGCCCAGAATACACCTGCCATGACATGAAGGCCGATAACGACGATGTAGACATATTGCATAACCGGATTTCCTCTTTAGCCCGCCATCTCTCGGTAATTAGATATCAAATGGTTAGATGTCAATGTATAAGTCGCGCCAGTTCCATCCGTGCATGACACCGTCTAGTGTCCTGCAATGACACCCTTCGAACGCCCGCCAGTCGGCATGAATCTCGGACGAACCGCCAAGCTGGTTGCCCAGGCCTTCGACGCTGCCCTGGTCGAGGCCGGTGGCACGCTGCCGGTCTGGCTCACGCTGCTGTCGGTCAAGTCGAGCAAGCTTGCCAATCAGCGTGAACTCGCCGGCATGATCGGCATCCAAGGCGCGACGTTGACCCACCATCTCAACGCGATGGAGGCGCAGGGCCTGCTGACGCGCCGCCGTGATCCCATCAACCGCCGGGTTCATCTGGTCGAACTGACCGCGGCCGGAGAAGCGATGTTCGAGACATTGCGTAAGGCCGCGCTTTCCTTTGACAAGCGGCTGCGGGTCGGACTGTCCGACGAGCGGCTGGCGGAGTTCGCGCAGGTGCTGGCCGTGTTGCGGGCGAATGTGGGATGATCTTGGTGGGATCGACAGGCCTTGTTTGATCCGAGTTGCTCTGCTATATGACCACTCTAGTCATTTTGGAGCAAGCTATGCGCGAGATTCAGTTGAAGGATGCCAAGGCAACACTTTCAGCGGTGGTCGATCAAGCCGTCGCCGGGACGCCTGCCGTCATCACCCGTCACGGGCGCAAGCAGGCTGTCATTCTGTCTTTCGAAGACTATGAAAGGCTTTCGCGCGTGCCAAGTTTTGGACAATTGTTGGCGGCCTTCCCTGGTGACCTTGGCGATATTCCGCCTCGTTCCCGCAAACCGGCTCGCAAGGTTGCGTTGTAACGCGGTCGATGTTTCTGCTGGATACCAATATCATCTCGGCAATGGCGCCGTCCAAGAAAGCGGATCGGCATGCATTGGCGACTTGGCTCGACCAGGCGAGCAACCATCTGTTCCTGTCCGTTGTCACCGCATCCGAAGTTGCCGCTGGAATAGCGAAGGCCGAACGTGAGGGTGCGACAACAAAGGCGAACTCGCTGCGCGGCTGGTGGCAAGCGGTTCAGCACCTTTATGGAGAAAGAGTGCTTCCCTTCGATTTGCGCGCCGCGCATGCTGCGGGACTAATCCTGGATCGGGCGAGGGCGCACCGGCCTGGATTTGAAGACATAGCGATTGCTGCCACAGCCGAGGTCCATGGTTTAACGATACTGACGGACAACGAGCGTCATTTCGCGCCACTTGGTGTGCCAATGCTCAATCCGCTGAAGAGCTTGCCGTCTTTGCCGGCTCAGTCGTCGTAGCCCTGGATTGTCCCAAAAGTGTAATGGCGCAGCTTCAGCGCGGCGATCAAATTGGTCAGCTTCGTCTTGCCGTCGAACGCGTTCTGGAACATCTCGTCATGCATCAGCAGGATCAGCTTGCCGGGTTTGACGAAGCGGCCATAGCCGAACAGGTGATCGATCTCGCTGACCAGATGATCGACGCTCTGCACCGGCTCGCCATTGTCCTTGTGGACCCATTCATGGTCCCAGCCGTAGAGATAGAAGCCTGAGGCCGCGACAAACTCGTAATCGGGCTCTTCACGCCCCTCCTGGGCGAGGCCAAGCGAAGTGTCGTTCTTCGACATGGAGGGCAGCCTGAACACGTCGCGCCCCGGCAGTCTTGCATGCACCACGGGCTTCAAGCCGAGCACCGCATTCGCCCTTACCATGTCGGCGACGACACCCTCGGTGTTGCCGTAGAAATGCCGGTAGTGATTGTAGGCATGGCTGTAGCTGTGGTTGCCGAGCGTCACCAGGGGAAGCTGCCTGGCGCGCTGGACGAGCGCTCTGTTGGCGGCGCTCGCCTGCGCATGCATGCCGACCATGAACATTGTCGCCGGAACCTGTTCGGCTTCCAGCACATCGAGGATGTTGCTTGTGCCGTTCAGCGGCCCATCGTCGAAGGTAAGATAGATTATGCGATCGGCCCCTTGGGCGGGGACCGCAAAAATCAAAAGCGCCGCCAGGACAAACCGAAACGGTGTCATCGGCCCCGATACCCGGTTGCGATCCGACAAAGCCGCCATCTTCACACACGGTTGTCAAGGCAGCCCGGCCGTACCTATGCCAGGCTTCCTTGCAGCACCGTCAGCTTGGCCTTCTTGGGCATGCGGGCGGTCAGCCATTCCAGCGCCTTGTCGTGCGGCATCGGGAAGGCGATGGAGTAGCCCTGCACCTGGTCGCAGCCGATCGCCATCAGCGAATTGAGCTCGGCCTCGGTTTCGGCGCCCTCTGCGACGATCGAGATGCCAAGGCCACGCGCCAGCTCGGTGATGGCGCGGACGATCTTCGAGTTGTCGCCATTCTCATGGATGTTCTGGACGAAGCGGCGATCGATCTTCAGCCGGTCGATCTCGTTCGGGTTGACATGGCTGAGCGAAGCATAGCCGGTGCCGAAATCATCGAGTTCAAGATGGACGCCGGCTGCCCGGATGTGCCGCAGCTTGGCCGCGATGCCTGTCTTTTCGTCGTCGAGGATGACGGATTCGACGATTTCCAGCGACAGTTTCTGCGGCGGCAGCCCCGCCTTTTCCAGCGTCTCGAACAAGAACGCATCGAAATCGTGCTCGCGCAGCTCGGTGCCGGAAACATTGACGGCAAGCCGTCCGAAGGCAATGCCGGCGCGATTCCATTCGGCCGCCTCGTTGATCGCCTTGGTGATGACGATGCGGCCGATCTCGGGCATGAAGCCGCATTTCTCGGCGACCGGAATGAACTCGCCGGGCGGGATCATGCCGCGCTCCGCATGGTTCCAGCGCACCAGCGCCTCGATGCCGCTGATCGTGCCGTTGGTCAGCGAGACCTGCGGCTGGAAATAGACCTGGAACGCCCGCTCCGCGATGGCGACCTTGATGTCGTGCTCGAGCTGCTTGCGATAGTCGAGTTCGCGGCGCAGCTCCTCGGAGAAGAAGGAGAAGTTGCCGCCGCCAAGCTTCTTGGCGGAGTAAAGCGCCAGATCGGCGTGGACCAGCAAATCCCCAGCATTGTCGGCGTCGATCGGATAGACCGCGATGCCGGCGCTGGCGCCTGGGAGAATGGTCGTGCCCTGGAAGACGATCGGCTCGTTGATGTGTGCCAGGATGCGCCGCGCCAGCATATTGATGTCTTCGGTGCCGCCGGCGCCGCCGAGGATCATGACGAACTCGTCGCCGCCCAGGCGCACGCACAGATCCGACGCCCGGCAGGAATCGCGCATGCGCTGTGCCGTGACGACCAGCACATAGTCGCCGGCGGCGTGGCCGAGCGTATCGTTGATCTGCTTGAATCGGTCGAGATCGAGCTGGACGACGGCAAGGCGTTCGCGACGCCGGTGCGTGCCCTTGATCAGCGTGTCGAAATGATCGGTCAGGAACGTGCGGTTGTGCAGGCCAGTGAGGCCGTCATGCACCGCGATGAAGGCCATGGAATTGCGCGCGTCGATCAATTCATGTGTCTTGCGCAGGATGGCGTTCGACATCGGCCTGAAGATGAACAGCGCCACCAGTATGATGACGCCGATTGTGGCGTAGAACAGCGTGCGGTGGAGAGCGAGCAGCTTCTCGGAGCGGTCGTCGGCGTCGGCAGTGATGCGCTGGCCAAGCGCGGCATAGCCCGACAAGGTCGCATTGGCGACAGAGGCGTCGAGATTGACGCGTTCGCCGCCGCCCTTGTAACCGCCATTGCCGCTGAATTGCGATTCATAGGCCGAGATCAGGCGGTCGCCATTGGCGATCAGCCCGACCGAGAAATAGTCGAGGTGGAAGGGCTTGGCGAAAAGCACGCTTTCGATCGACTTCGGGTCAAGCTTGGCCGGCGATTGCGGATCGGCTCCCGTCTGATCGAGCAGCAGATCATAGTTCGTCTCGAACTCCGCCGTTGCCTGCTTGAGCGCGCTGACCAGCGCCGGTTGCTTGTCGCGTGAACCGGCACCCGTTGCGCTGGCAAGGAAGACGATGCGCTGCGACAGCGTCTTTTGCGTGCTGACGATGTCGAGCAAGGTGTGGTTGTGCTGCTGGGTGGCCATCATCTGCTGCAGCAGGATGAAGGAGGCTATCACCATGGCCGCAATGATCAGCAGGGCCAGCCAATAGCCAGCCTTGATCAGCAGTATGAGCTTGCCTGAAACGGTTTGCACCGGCTGCTGCGACATTTTCGGGGGCGGCCCTCTCGCCTACGGATTGTTGCCAAAAGATTCTTGTATGAGCACCATTGAACTGCAAACGTTAACAGGACCGGAAATCGACGGCTGCCCGGCAAGGGGCAGCTGTCGAAAGATCGCGAAATGGTTATCGGCTCGTTTAGCGCCATACCGGCATTTGAGCGGTCGTCGGCCAGAACCCTTTGTCGTGGTGTCGTTCCTGGGCCGCATGATGATCGACACCGGGACCGCATCGTGCTGCTTGCCACCGGTCGGTCGTTTTTGCGATGGATTTTTCGCGCGGACGAGACGACAGTCAGCCCACATCAAACGAGGCCGACCATGACCGCAGCATTCCTCTCCCACATCGACAGCGAGCTCGCGGAGCTCAAATCGGCAGGCCTCTACAAGTCGGAGCGGGTGATCACTTCGACGCAGTCGGCCGAGATCGAGGTCGGCGGCGACAAGGTGCTGAATTTCTGTGCCAACAACTATCTCGGCCTCGCCGACAGCGCCGATTTGCGTGCGGCGGCCAGCCAGGCGCTCGACCGCTATGGCTACGGCATGGCATCGGTGCGCTTTATCTGCGGTACGCAGGAAGAGCACAAGCAGCTCGAATCCACGATTTCCTGTTTCCTCGGCATGGAAGACACCATCCTCTACGGCTCCTGTTTCGATGCCAATGGCGGCCTGTTCGAGCCGCTGCTGGGCGAGGAAGACGCCATTATCTCGGATGCCTTGAATCATGCCTCGATCATCGATGGCGTGCGGCTGTCGAAGGCCAAACGTTTCCGCTACGCCAACAACGATATGGCCGATCTCGAGGCGCGACTGAAAGAAGCCCGGGACTGCCGCTTCCGGTTGATCGCCACCGACGGCGTGTTTTCGATGGATGGCATCATCGCCAATCTCAGGGGTGTCTGCGACCTCGCCGAGAAATACGACGCCATGGTGATGGTCGACGACAGCCATGCCGTCGGCTTCGTCGGCCAGAACGGCCGCGGCTCGGCCGAGCATTGCGGCGTCGAGGGCAGGGTCGATATCATCACCGGGACGCTCGGCAAGGCACTCGGCGGCGCGTCCGGCGGTTACACCTCGGGCAAGAGGCAGGTGGTCGACTGGCTGCGCCAGCGCTCACGGCCCTATCTCTTCTCCAACACGCTGATGCCGGCGATCGCCGGCGCTTCGATCAAAGTGTTCGAGTTGATCAAAGACGGCGATGGGCTGCGCGACAAACTCTACGACAATGCGGCGCGCTTCCGGTCGCAGATGGGCAAACTCGGCTTCACGCTGGCCGGAGCCGATCATCCGATCATTCCGGTGATGCTGGGTGATGCCAGCCTGGCGCAGGAGATGGCGGCGCGCATGCTGAAGCGCGGCATCTACGTCATCGGCTTTTCCTTCCCGGTGGTGCCGAAAGGGCAAGCCCGCATCCGCACGCAGATGTCGGCGGCCCATTCCAGCGCGGATATCGATCGGGCAGTGGAAGCGTTTGCCGCCGTCGGGCGCGAACTCGGGGTCATTTCCTGAAAGGCCGGAATCGAAAAGCGATTCCGGATCAAGAGATTCAAGGGACAAAAGCATGTCGAACATGATGAAGGCGCTGGTGAAGGCCAAGGCCGAACCGGGCATCTGGATGGAAGAGGTGCCGGTACCGGAGATCGGTCCCAACGACGTGCTGATCAAGATCAAGAAGACGGCGATCTGCGGCACCGACGTGCATATCTACAATTGGGACCAGTGGGCGCAAAAGACGGTGCCGGTGCCGATGGTGACCGGCCATGAATTCGTCGGCACCGTTGCCGATTTCGGCGCCGCGGTCACCGAATACAAGGTTGGCCAGCGCGTGTCGGGCGAAGGCCACATCGTCTGCGGTCATTGCCGCAACTGTCGCGCGGGCAGGGGGCATCTGTGCCGCAACACGCTCGGCGTCGGCGTCAACCGTCCCGGCGCTTTCGGCGAGTATCTGGCAATCCCGCAGCACAATGTCGTGCCGATCCCCGACGATGTGCCGGACGAGATCGCCGCCATCTTCGATCCCCTGGGCAACGCCGTCCACACGGCACTGTCCTTCGATCTGGTCGGCGAGGATGTGCTTGTCACCGGCGCCGGGCCGATCGGCATCATGGGCGCGCTCGTCGCGCAATGCGTCGGCGCGCGCAAAGTGGTCATCACCGACATCAACCCGGTGCGGCTGGCGCTGGCCAAGAAACTCGGCGTCCAGCATGTCGTCGACGCCTCGAAGGAAAAGCTGCGCGACGTCATGCCGGTGCTCGGCATGACCGAGGGGTTCGACGTCGGCCTCGAAATGTCGGGCGCTGCCCCCGCTTTCCGCGATATGATCGACACCATGAACAATGGCGGCAAGATCGCCATTCTGGGCATCGCGCCGACCGGCTTCGAGATCGACTGGAACAAGGTCATCTTCAAGATGCTGCATCTCAAGGGCATCTATGGCCGCGAGATGTTCGAAACCTGGTACAAGATGATCGCGCTTGTGCAGGGCCCGTTGGATGTCTCCGGCCTCATCACGCACCGCATCGGCATCGACGACTTTCAAGCCGGCTTCGATGCGATGCGCAGCGGCAGTTCCGGCAAGGTGGTGATGGACTGGTAGATGCCGCCCTACCGCAGGATTCTGTTTTTCATCAGCCATTTCACGGAGCGGGGCCACGCGTGGTTCGCACCCATGCGAAGATCGGTAAACCCCTCCGAAACATGTCTCCCGGTTTCGGCGTCAAGGATGCGAATGAACATAGTATGTTCTGTTCGGTTGACGCGCGTTACGACGCCAAGCAAGGCAAGCGACGCGCCGTGCTCCTTGGCAATCGGGCCTTCACAACCAGCGCAGTTGCGCAATCCGTGCGGCGCAGCAGCCTGTGTATCCCTCGCCGGCACATCAATTACTGTAAAACGCCCAGACTGGGAGAGCATGTCCCTCGCAACTTGTGCCGATTCCGACAGATAGCGCCTGTCATATTCATCCGGGGGAATTATTCCCGCCCCGGCGCTCTTATCCTCCAATTCGAAAGGGAACACTTCGATCGACATCGGCTTTGTCTGCTGGGCCTGCGCAAATGTGCAGGTGCCTACAAGCAGCGTCACCAGGACACTTAATGTGCGAATGCTCATCGTAGTCCTCCCGTCGGTGTGATGGGCATTATACGCGGCCTGACAACGCAAATCACGATCAAATCGAAGGCAATGCTATGCTTTGGCTGTGGTGGGAGCTCCCACGCAGTCTCGCTCGAACTCCGTCGTCCAGAGTGATTGGCTTGATCTTGGACTAGCTAGGGACCAGGCATTGGTCTCCAATGCAGCCAGTCCGCTGGTGATCGCCGCGCGCTCTTCAGCACTTAATCTTGCCAGCAAATCCCGTTCGAACGCCTTCGCCAGCGGCACCATCTCGCGATAGGCGGCAAGCCCCGTTCCGGTCAGCGTCAGATGTTCGATACGGCGGTCTTTTTCGTCCGGTTTTCGCGTCAGCCAGCGACGCCGTTCGAGTTCGGCGACAGCGCGCGAAACCTTTGTCTTGTGCATGGCCGACTGTTCGCCCAACGCCGTCGCCGTCATCGTGCCACGCTGTCCGAGCCCGGCCAGCGTGCGCCATTCGGGACGCGTGAGGCCGTGACGATCCTTGTATATCCTCGAGAATTCCCGGCTGACGGCCTCGGCAAGCCGGTGGAGCCGGTAGGGCAGGAAATTTTCCAGATTGAGAATTTCAGGCGCGTCGGACGCTTCGCTCTTGATCACCATTTTTCAAAGCCGCCATTGATGGTTACATTTTCAATGGTTACAAATGAAACCAGTTTGGTCAATGGATATCCATTTCGGGAGGAAGCAATGGCCTTTTCCTATATGCCGGGCTTCGGCAACGACTTCGAAACCGAGACGCTGCCCGGTTCGCTGCCGCAAGGACGGAATTCGCCGCAGCGGCCGGCCTACGGTCTTTACGCCGAGCAGCTTTCGGGCTCGCCCTTCACCGCGCCGCGCGGCACCAATGAGCGCTCCTGGCTGTATCGCATCCGACCGAGCGTCAAGCACACTGGGCGTTTCAAGGCGGCCAGCTATCCCTTGTGGAAGACCGCTCCCAATGTCGGCGATCATGAACTGGCGCTTGGCCAGTATCGCTGGAATCCGGTGCCGATGCCGAAGGAGCCGACCGATTTTATCAAGGGCATGCGCAGCATCACCACCGCTGGCGACGTGCTCGGGCAAACAGGCATGGCAGCGCATGTCTACGTCGCCAACCGTTCGATGGTCGACGATCATTTCTTCAACGCCGACGGCGAGTTGCTGGTCGTGCCGCAGGTCGGCGCCTTGCGCTTCGTCACCGAGATGGGCGTCATCGAGCTGCGGCCCGGCGAGATCGCGGTGCTGCCACGCGGTCTGGTCTTCAAGGTCGAGCTGGTCGACAAGGAAGTCCGCGGCTACGTCTGCGAGAACTACGGCGCCAAGTTGACGCTGCCCGACCGCGGCCCGATCGGCGCCAACTGCCTTGCCAACCCACGCGATTTCAAGACGCCTTGTGCCTGGTTCGAGGAGAAGGAAACGCCGTGTCGGCTGACGGTGAAATGGTGCGGCAATTTCCATGTCACCGAGATCGGCCATTCGCCGCTGGACGTCGTTGCCTGGCACGGCAATTACGCGCCATACAAATATGATCTGGCGACCTTTTCGCCGGTCGGAGCGCTGCTGTTCGACCATCCCGACCCATCGATCTTCACGGTGCTGACCGCGCCGAGCGGCGAGGAGGGCACCGCCAATATCGACTTCGTCATCTTCCCGCCGCGCTGGCTGGTGGCCGAGGATACGTTCCGGCCGCCCTGGTATCACCGTAACATCATGAGCGAGTTCATGGGCCTGATCCACGGCCAGTACGACGCCAAGGAAGAAGGCTTTGTGCCCGGCGGCATCAGTCTGCACAATCTGATGCTGGCCCATGGGCCGGATGCGCCTGGCTTCGAAAAGGCCTCGCGCGCGGACCTGAAACCGGTCAAGCTCGACAACACCATGGCGTTCATGTTCGAAACCCGATTTCCGCAGATGCTGACCCGCTACGGCGCCGAACTCGAAACCCGGCAGGACAATTACATCGACTGCTGGGCGGATCTGAAGAAGCGTTTCAACGGCACGCCCGAGGGCGACTGGTCTTGAGCACCGAGCCAATGCCGGATCGGTTGGTGATTTTGGGCTCGAAGGGTGGTCCGGCATTGCGGCCGGGTGGTCCATGGCCGAGCTCGTCGCTGCTGCAGATGGGCGGCCGCTGCATCGTCGTCGATTGCGGCCTTGGCGTCACGCGGGGTCTCGTCGATGCCGGCATCAGCCTGAAATCGCTCGACCTGATCTTCATCACGCATCTGCACTCCGACCATGTGCTGGAACTGGGGCCGCTGATCCACACCGCCTGGACGGCGGGTCTGGCGGCGCCGGTCCACGTGTTCGGTCCGCCCGGCACGGATCATTATTGGCAGCGCTTTTGCCAGGCGATGGACTTCGACATCGAAATCCGCGTCGTCGACGAGGGCCGGCCGGATATTCGAGACCTGGTTTCGATCGTCGAATTCGGCGAAGGCCAGGTGCTCGAGCAGGGCGGCTTGACGGTTTCGGCGCTGCGCGTCGAGCATCCGCCGGTGACCGACTGTTTTGCCCTGCGCTTCGAACACGGCGGGAAAAGCGTGGTGTTCTCCGCTGACACGGCCTTCTTTCCGCCGCTCACCGAATTCGCCCGGAGTGCGGATATCCTCGTCCATGAAGCCATGCTGGAGGAAGGCATCGAGCGGCTGGTGGCCAGGACCGGCAATGGCGCGCGGCTGAAAGAGCATCTGCTTGCCAGCCACAGCTTTGCCGAAGAGGCCGGCAGCATCGCCAGCGATGCCGGGGTGAAGAGACTGGTGCTCAATCACCTCATTCCAGCCGACGATCCCGGGATCGGCGAGGCCGACTGGACTGCCGCTGTCAGGAAAACATGGGCTGGCGACTTGACGATCGCCCGCGACGGCCTTGTTGTGGGCTTAAGCAGCGGGAAAGCTGCACAAGGAGAGGAAATCGCATGAAGCTTGCCACATTGAAGGACGGGACGCGCGACGGAAAACTCGTCGTCGTCTCGCGCGACCTGACACGCTTCACCGACGCCTCGTTCCTGGTGCGCACGCTGCAGGCGGCGCTCGACGACTGGCGCCGCATCGCCCCGCATCTCGCGACAATAGCGGAATCGCTTGAGAACAATGCGATGCCGGCGGAGCGCTTCCACGAGCATGACGCCCACTCGCCGCTGCCGCGCGCCTATCAATGGGCCGACGGCTCGGCTTACGTGAACCATGTCGAGCTGGTGCGCAAAGCGCGCGGCGCCGAGATGCCGGCGAGCTTCTGGACCGACCCGCTGATCTACCAGGGCGGCTCGGACGCCTTCATTCCGCCACGTGACCCGATCCGCATGGCTGACGAAGGCTTCGGCATCGACATGGAGGGCGAGGTCGCCGTCATTGTCGACGACGTGCCGATGGGCGCCACTCTCGAAGAAGCGCGCGCTGCGATCCGGCTGGTCATGCTGGTCAATGACGTCACGCTGCGCGCGCTCACCGGACCGGAACTGGCGAAGGGGTTTGGTTTTTTCCAGTCAAAGCCGTCCTCGGCGTTTTCGCCGGTCGCGGTCACGCCGAACGAACTGGGTGACGCCTGGGACGGCGGCAAGGTCAGCCTGCCGTTGCTCGCCGACCTCAACGGTAAGCCGTTCGGCCGGGCCAATGCCGGTGTCGACATGACCTTCGATTTTCCGGCGCTGATCGTTCACGCTGCCAAGACCAGGCCGCTTGCCGCCGGCACGATCATCGGTTCCGGCACCGTTTCCAACAAGCTCGACGGCGGGCCGGGCAAACCTGTCTCGGCCGGCGGCGCCGGCTATTCCTGCATCGCCGAACTGCGCATGATCGAGACCATCGTGTCAGGCGAAGCCCAAACGCCGTTCCTGCGCTTCGGCGACACGGTACGCATCGAGATGAGGGACAAGGCCGGGCATTCGATTTTCGGCGCCATCGAGCAGAAGGTCGAGAAATACGAGAGGTAAGGGAATGACGGGGGTCTATCTGCTGGCCGGTGTCTGGGCACTCGCCATACTGGCGGTCTTCATCCAGGCGATCCGGCTGAGTTACCGCATCGAGGCGCGCTCGCCTGACCTGACCAACCGCAGCGGCTTTCCGCGCAAGGCGATGATGTTGCACACCATCACCAACATGAAAGTCGCCCGGGATGAGGAGACGCAAGCCATGCGTCGGCGCATGAACCGGCTGCTGCTGATCGTTCTTGCGGGATTTGCAGCTATGTGGGCGGGCTTGTATCTGGTGCGGGCAGGGGGCTGATCTCGTGAACCTGCTTGACCATCTGCGCCGTATGGCCGGCAACAATCTGTGGTCGAACGACCGGCTCTACCGCGCGGTGCTGTCCCTCCAGCCCGGTGAGTTCGAGGCCGAACGCACCAGCTTCTTTCCGTCGATCAAGGCAACTCTCAACCACATCCTTGCGGTCGATCTTCTCTATCTCGATTTTCTCGAAGAGGGTGGTCTCGGTGCTGCCGCCCATGACGACTTCGTGCCCCTCGACGAGCCGGCGGCGTTGTTTGCCGCGCAGGTCGCAGCCGACCGGCGGCTGATCGCCTTTTGCGATAGGCTGTCGGCCGACGATCTCGATCGCCGCGTCATCACCGACCGGCGCGAGGACGGCATGATCCCCGAGCGCATCGGCGATATCCTCGCCCATGTCTTTCTGCACGACATCCATCACCGCGGCCAGGTGCACGCCATGCTGTCCGGCACGTCGGTCAAGCCGCCGCAACTGGACGAGTTCTTGCTCGATTATGATTTGAAGCTGAGACAAGTGGAGGTTGAGCGGCTGGGTTTGTGAGACCAATTGCTTGGCCGATCATGCCACAGCGACACCGTAACGGGCGAAATGCGGGTCGGATGTCAAGATGGTCAGGTTCTCTACTTGCGCCTGCGCGATCAGCAGTCTGTCGAATGGATCACCATGATGGTGGGGTAGGCTGCTGACGGCGTTCGCATGCTGCAAAGTGACGGCAAGTGGCTGAAATTGCATTCTGGGAAGCAGCGTTGGCAGATCGTCCGGCGCGTTGAGTTTTCCGATTGAGCGTTTGATGGCAATTTCCCAGACGCTTGCCGCGCTCGCGAACACCACCGCTTCCGAAGCCAAGATAGCGCGGTGGTGCTGGCTGAGACGTGGATCGTCTGAAATCGACCACAGGATGATATGCGTGTCGGCGAGAAACGGGCCGACCGTCATTTCACGTACTCGTCCCATTCGGGACCGAGTTCATCAAAATCGTCCGCAATCCAAATCTTGCCCTTCAAGGCGCCAATACGCGGCAGTGGTTCGGCCGCTGCCGGCGGTACGATGCGCGCGGCCACCTTGCCGTGGCGTGTGAGAACGATCTCCTCGCCGGCTTCCGCGCGGCTGACGAGTTCCGACAATTTGGCCTTGGCCTCGGCGATGGAAACATTCATAGCGCGATCCGTATGACCATAATTTAGGTCATAATTGGTCGCGCCGCAAGAAGCCCGGTTCGAATCTACTACTCCGCAGCCTGAACCTTGATCACCCCGCGCTTGATCTGGTCCTGCTCGATCGATTCGAACAGCGCGCGGAAGTTGCCCTCGCCAAAACCTTCGTCGCCCTTGCGCTGGATGAACTCGAAAAAGATCGGGCCGATCACGGTCTTCGAAAAGATCTGCAGCAGGATCTTGGTCGTGCCGCCGTCGACCACGCCTTCGCCGTCGATCAGGATACCGTGCTTCTTCATCCGCTCGATCGGTTCGTCATGGCCATTCACGCGGTCATACGACATGTCGTAGTAGGTCTCCGGAGGGCCGGGCATGAACTTCAGGCCGTTCTCGGCCAACCTGTCGGTGGCGGCGTAGATCTCGTCGGTGCCGACAGCGATGTGCTGAATGCCCTCGCCATTGTACTTCTTCAGGTATTCGGCGATCTGGCTAGTCTCGTCCTTGGACTCGTTCAGCGGAATGCGGATCTTGCCGCAGGGCGAGGTGATGGCGCGGCTCACCAGGCCGGTGATCTTGCCGTCGATGTCGAAGAAATGGATCTGTTTGAAGCCGAACAGATTGCGGTAGAAATCCCACCACTTGTCCATCTGGCCGCGATAGACATTGTGGGTCAGGTGATCGAGGTAATAGAAGCCGACGCCTTCCGGCCGCGGGTCGCGAGTGCCCAGCCATTCGAACTCGGCATTATAGGCCGAACCCTTCTTGCCGTAGGTCTCGATGAAATAGAGCAGCGAGCCGCCAATGCCGATGATTGCCGGCACGTCGAGCGCCTTGTCGGCGCCTTCGTAAGGCGTGGCTCCCTTGGCAACCGCGTGATCGAAAGCGTGCTTGGCATCGACCACCCGCCAGGCCATAGAGGCAGCACAGGGGCCGTGCTTGTCGACGAATTTCATTGCATGCGAGCCGGGTTCGGCATTGACGACATAGTTGATGTCACCCTGCCGCCAGATGGTGATGTCTTTCGTGCGGTGCTTAGCCACCGCGACATAGCCCATACGGGTGAACAGTTCAGCGAGCTTCTGGGGCTCCGGATGCGCGAATTCGACAAACTCGAAACCGTCGGTGCCGGCCGGGTTGTCCTTGCTGATCTTGGCGGGCGGGGCGTCGTGCGGGAAGGGACCCATCATATTCCTCCGAAGCTGGCCTGGCCTGAAAAGGCCCTTTGACACGATCATAACGCGGAGGAGGCGCACGGTGCTTGCATTCAAACGCTTGAAATGATGATGTCATGCGTGAATCGTGCATGATGCGAGGAAAAACCATGGATGAAGCGCGCATTGATCAGTTTGACCGCAAGATAATGGCGCTATTGCAGGGTGATGCGCGGCTGACCAACAATGATCTTTCGGAGCGGGTGAACCTGTCGGCGTCGCAATGCTCGCGCCGCCGCCAGCGGCTCGAGGAGGATGGCTTTATCAAGGGCTATCGGGCGGTGCTCGACCGCGACAAACTCGGTTTTTCGCTGGTCAACGTCATTTCGGTCACGCTCGCCACGCACAATCGCGACAATGCGCGGCGCTTCGGCGAGCTGGTGGCACGGCTGCCTGAGGTGCAGGAAGCGCACGCGCTGACCGGCGAGATGGATTACATCCTGAAAGTGGTGACGCCCGACCTGAAGTCGCTGTCGGAATTCGTCAACGGCGTGCTCTTGCCGCACGAATCCGTGCAGCATGTGAAGACGGCGATCGTGCTTGAGACACTCAAGGAAACCGCCGCGCTGCCGATCTAAATCTTGAGCGGATCTAACCCTTCGACTGTTGGATCAGCCCATAGAGATTGGTGCAGCGGGCGCCGGAGCGGCAATAGGCGAAGACCGGGCCGTCGAGTTCGTCGAGCGCTTCGGCCTGATCCCCGACATTCTCGGCGGTGATCTGTCCGCTGATCACCGGAATGTAGCGGAAGGCAAGCCCTGCGGCTTCGACCGCTGCCTTGACGGTTTCGGCAGAAGGCTGGCCGGGCTGTTCGTCATCGGGCCGGTTGCAGATGACGCTCTTGAAGCCGGCTTCCTTGATGGCGGCGACGTCCTCAGGCTGGATCTGGCCCGAAACCGAATAGTCCTCGCTGATTTCGCGGTATTCCATGGCAGCATCCTCGCAAACTGGTCAGGCGGCAGTCTTGCCACTCCCCGACATGGGCGGCAATCCGTACCGAAGGAATTCTCTGCCAAATAGACACTGCGTGCCGGAAAATCCAACCGGGCCGATGCGGCCCGGCTGGACGATCCTTCAAACTCAGCTGCCGAGAATGGCGCCTTTGATCTGACGGATGTTGTTGTGCATCATGTCGATATAGGTCGCGGCCGGGCCGTCAGGCTGCGACAGCGCGTCCGAATAGAGCGTGCCGCCGACCTTGATGCCGGTTTCGCTGGCGATCTGTTCGATCAGGCGCGGGTTGGTGATGTTCTCGACGAAGATCGCAGCCGCCTTGTCCTGCTTCACCTGATTGACCAGTTTGGCGACGTCTGCGGCGGATGGCTCGGAGTCTGTCGAGATGCCTTGCGGAGCGAGGAAGGTCAGGCCGTATGCGTGTTCGAAATAGCCGAAGGCGTCATGCGAGGTGATGACGACGCGCTTGCTCTCCGGGATCGAGGCAATCGCCGTTTTCACTTCACCTTCGACCGCGTCGAGCTTCTTGGTGTAGGCGGCGGCATTGGTCTGGTAACTGACGCAGCCTTCGGAATCGGCCGCGCAGAAGGCCTCGGCGATGTTCTTCACGTAGATCCTGGCATTGGCGATCGACTGGAAGGCGTGCGGATCGGTGACCGTCTTGCCGCCGCCGGTGCCTGCACCTTCGGCCGCGTCGGCGTCGGCGAATTCAGGCTTGAAATCGATCGGCGTCACGCCCTTGGTCAAGGTAATGATAGACGCCTTGGTGGCGCTGGCATCGACCAGCCGCTGCAGGAAACCTTCGAAATGCAGGCCGTTGACCAGCACGATGTCGGCCTTGGCCATGGCCACAGCATCGGCCGGGCTCGGCTCGTAGACATGGGCGTCGCCATCCGGCCCGACAATGGTGGTGACGTCGATGCGGTCGCCGCCGACATTTTTGGCGAAATCGGCAATGACGGTGAAGCTGGCGACCACTTTTAGCGGTGCCGCCAAGGCCGACGATGCGCCAAAGGCGGTTAATGTTATAACGCTCATAGCCAGGGCGGCATGGATCGATTTCAGCATAGACGGGTCTCCTTCTAGGGGCGGGGATCAGGCCGTTCTGTGACGGTGATGGATGATGCGCGCGCGCAGAATGCCGCGCGTGCCAAACAGGATCGAGGCGAAATAGACGACGCCGGCCGACAGGATGATGGCCGGGCCGGATGGCAGCGACGCGTGATAGGACAAAAGCAGCCCGGCGACGCAGGACGCAAAGCCGATCAGCACCGCCAGCACGCACATCGGCTCGACGCGAACTGTCCAGAAGCGGGCAGCTGCGGCCGGCAGCATCATCAGCCCAACCGACAGAAGCGTGCCGAGTGCCTGGAAGCCGCCGACAAGGTTGAGCACGACAAGGCCGAGGAAGATGAAATGCACCGGACTGCCGAGCCGGCTGACCGAGCGCAGGAACAGCGGGTCGAGGCATTCGGCGACCAGCGCCCGCCAGAAGATGGCGAGGCTGACCAGCGTCACCGCGACGATGCCGCCGATCAGCGTCAGGGCCTCATCGTTGAGCGCCAGCACGGTGCCGAACAGCACGTGCATGAGATCGACGCTGGAACCGCGGATCGACACCATCAGCACGCCGATGGCGAGCGAAATCAGATAGAACGCCGCCATCGAGGCGTCCTCGCGCTGGATGGTGAAGCGCGAGACGGCGCCGGCGCCGAGCGCGACGATGACGCCGGCGATCAGGCCGCCGATGGTCATCGGCAGGATCTCCAGTCCATAGAACAGGAAGCCGGCGGCTGCACCGGGCAGGATGGCGTGCGCCATCGCGTCGCCCGACAGGCTCATGCGTCGCAGCATCAGGAAGACGCCGATAGGGCAGGCGCCGAGCGACAGCATCAGCGAACCGATCAAAGCCCGCTGCATGAAGCCGAAATCGGCGAAGGGCGCGATGACAAGACCGTAAAGCATGTCCATCAGGCAGCCCTCGGTCCGACGCCGTGTTGATGGTCATGGTGATCGTGGCCATGGTGATCGTGACCATGAGCGTCCTCGCCCGGCTCGCACCAGGGTGCATTTTCTTCCCAGGCTTCGTGGAAGCGGCGGGCGCGCAACAGGTTATCAGGCTTCAGCGTTTCCCTGGTTTCGCCCCAGGCGATCGGCTGGCGGGCGAGAAGCAGCGTTTCGGGGAAATTCTGCCGCACCAGGTCCAGATCGTGCACGACAACCATGATGGTGCGTTCCTCGCCATGCCAGTGCTTGATCAGGGCAATGAGGTCGCCGACCGTCTTGGCGTCGACAGCATTGAAGGGTTCGTCGAGCAGGATGAGGTCGGCGTCCTGCAGCAGGACACGCGCAAACAGCGTGCGCTGCAACTGGCCGCCCGACAGCGTGTCGATCGGCCGCTTCTCGAAACCGCCGAGGCCAACCGCCATCAGCGCCTTGCTGACGTCTTCGCGATCTTCCCTGGTGTAGCGGCCAAGCAGGCCGCGCCGTGGCCACAGGCCGAGCGAAACCAGATCCACCACCCGTGCCGGAAAGGAGCGGTCGAGCTCCGATTGCTGCGGCAGATAGGCGGCACGTACACCGGGCGCGCGGATAACCTCGCCGGCCATCGGCTTCAGGACGCCGACAATGCCTTTCATCAGCGTCGATTTGCCGGAGCCATTGGCGCCGACCACAGCGGTCAGCGAGCCCTTGCGGATGGTGCCGTCGAGATGATGGATCGCCGGATGGCTGCCGTAGCCAAGCGTCAGGTCGCGGAATGTCAGGCAGGTATTTGTCATTCTGCGATCCGTAGGCGACGAAATCCGGCTGCTGGCAGCGGCCGACTGGATATGTGATGTTATTACATTAGTCAACAAGCCAATCCGGCGGAATTGCGGCCGCAGGGTCAACTTGCCGTGTTTGCACATCCATATGCCGTTGGCCCAAGGGGATTCGACCTGACGATCTTGCCCGAAGCCGGTCGCGACTCTAAAGAAGCGCAACCGCCACAGGAAGGAACCATCCAATGAGCATTCGTCGCATCGATATTGGCCCGCGCATGAGCCAGATCGTCATCCATGGCAATACCGTCTATCTGGCTGGTCAGGTCGGCCAGCCAACCGGCAACGTCGCTTCGCAGACCAGGGACATCCTGGCGGCCATCGACGAACTGCTGGCCAAGGCCGGTTCCGACAAGACCAAGATACTGCAGGCGATCATCTGGCTGGCCGACATGAGCACCTTTGCCGAGATGAACGCGGAGTGGGACAAGTGGGTGCCGCAAGGCAACACGCCAGCCCGCGCCACCGGCGAAGCAAAGCTCGCCACCCCGGATTATCTGGTCGAGATTATTATTACCGCGGCGATTTGATCGGCGGCCTTCTACCTCCCCCTTGTGGGGAGGTCGGACCGAAGGTCCGGGTGGGGGTCGGCGCCGCTGCCCTCCGCTATGGCTCCGGGCGTTCGGTGTTCGAAAAGCCAAATCGTTGGCTTTTCGCCAGCCTGCGGCTGGACACGCCTCACCCCTGCGACGGCCTGAACCTTGCCACCAGCGTGTGGCTCTCGGCTGCGTAGGTAAAGCGTACATGGGTGACCGGATGTTCGGCGCTCCATGTCCGCCGCTCGACCACCAGGCAAGGCGCACCGGTTTCTATGTCGAGTGCCGCGGCGATATGCCTGTCGGCTGCGACAGCGCGAATCCGGTGCTCGGCTTCGCTCCACGGCACGCGGCCGATCAGCCATGGCCCTGGTGCGATGGCCACGAATTCCTCGTCCGCTGCCTCGGGCACGGCGGTGAGGTTGATCAGCCGCTGTTCATGCGCGAACGGCCGCTCGCCGGCGAAATGCCCGCATTCCAGCGCCAGAACCGGTCCGGCCAAGCCCAATTCCAGCGAGGCGCGGTCCCCGGCGCTGCTGCGCCTTTTGTGTCGCATCACGCGCTCGTAGCGATAGGGCAGACCGAGCGCTTCGACCTCGATGCGGATATCGTGGATTTCCAGCACCGCCGCTTGCGACTGCGGCCGGCGCACAAAGCTGCCTGAGCGGCGGCGGCGTTCGATCAGCCCGGCCTTGGCAAGCTGTGACAGCGCCTTGTTCACCGTCATGCGCGAGCAATTGTATTGCACGCTCAATTCGTGCTCGAACGGGATGCGATGGCCGGGCGCCCAGGCCCCGGACGTGATCTTCTCGCTAATGTCGGTCAGGATGCGCTGGTGCAGCGAGCCGCCACCTTCCGCTACCACTGTGTCGGCCATGCTCATGCCGAAAGCGCCGTCATCACGCTGCGAAACCGCCCGGCGATGGCCTCTCGCTTCACATGCCTGCCGCCGCTGACCTGTTTGAGCCCATGCACCCAGACGCAGTCGACCTTGCTGCCATTGGCGAAGATCCAGGCGTCGAGAATTGCGTCGCCGGTCTTGCCGGCCAGCGAGGGATTTTTGGGATCGAGCGAGACGAGATCGGCCGAGGCGCCGGCGGCGATCGCGGAAGCACCGGCGCCAAGCGCGACGCTGCCACCGTCGAGTGCGGCGTCGAACAGCGCGCGGCCAGTCGAGCCGCCGGCGACCGCCAGCACATTACGGGCGCGGCGGGCGAGGCGCTGCGAATATTCGAGCTGGCGCAACTCGTCCGGGAGGCCGATGAGCACGTTGGAATCGGAGCCGACCCCGAAGCGGCCGCCATGGTCTCTGAACAGTGGCGCTGCAAAAGTGCCGTCGCCGAGATTGGCCTCGGTGATCGGGCAAAGGCCGGCGATGGCGCCACTCCTGGCCATGGCAACGGTTTCAGCATCGGTCATGTGCGTGGCGTGGATCAGGCACCAGCGCTTGTCGACCTTGGCATGCCCAAGCAGAAATTCGACCGGCCGCGCGCCCGACCAGGCAAGGCAATCCTCGACCTCTTTCACCTGCTCGGCAATGTGGATGTGGATAGGCCCATCCGGTGCTATGGCAGTCACCTCAATCAGTTCTTCCGGTGTCGCGGCGCGCAAACTGTGCGGAGCGACGCCGACGACAGCCTGATTCAGTGCACGAACCGATTCGCGGCATTTCTCAACAAGCCGCGAGAACCGATTCACATCGTTGATGAATCGCCGCTGACCTTCGTTTGGCACTGCACCGCCGAAAGACGAGTGCGCATAAAACACCGGCAACAGCGTCAGGCCGATGCCCGTCTCGCCGGCCGCGGCCGCAATGCGTTCGGCCATCTCGGCGAGGTTGGCATAGGGTTTTCCATCGCGGTCGTGATGCAGATAGTGAAATTCGCCGACGCGGGAAAAACCGGCCTCCAGCAACTCGACATAGAGCTGCGCTGCAACCGCCTCGACCTGATTGGGCGTCATCGACAGGGCGAAGCGGTACATCACCTCTCGCCAGCTCCAGAAACTGTCGGCGGAGGGGCCGCGAAGCTCGGCAAGGCCGGCCATGCCGCGCTGGAAGGCGTGGCTGTGCAGATTGGGCATGCCGGGCAACAGGATTGCGTGGCGTTCGTCGCCGGCTACCGCTGCGGCGCCAGGCTGAACGGCTGTAATGCGTCCCTCGGCCAAGGTGAGCCGCACATTGTCGTGCCAGCCATTGGGAAGGAGTGCCTGTTCCGCAAAGATCGCTGCCACTTTTCTCTCCGGTCCTCTGTCTCTCATGCGATGATGGCACTTGCAGTGCGTTTCAATATGTATATACATAATCGTCATCGATTGAAACGGAAAAGATGATGGCTGGACAGAGCAAAAGCCGGGCAGGGGATCTTCGTCTGTGGCGCAATGCGCAGCTCGCGACCATGGCCGAAGGGTCTGCCGGACTTGGCATCGTCGAACACGGCGCGGTCGCTTCGCGTGACGGCCGCATTGTCTATGCCGGCCCCGAGTCGGAGCTGCCCCCAACACTTGCCCAGGGCGTCGAGACGATCGATTGCGAGGGCCGCTGGATCACACCCGGCCTGATCGACTGCCACACCCATCTGGTCCATGCCGGCAACCGCGCCAACGAATTCGAGATGCGGCTGGCCGGCTCCACCTATGAAGAGGTCGCCCGGGCCGGCGGCGGCATTGTCTCCTCGGTCAAGTCGCTGCGCGCCGCCAGCGAAGACGAACTGGTCACTCAATCGCTGCCGCGCCTCGATGCGCTGATCGCCGAAGGCGTGACCACCGTCGAGATCAAGTCCGGTTATGGCCTCGACCTCGAAAACGAGAAGAAGTCGCTGCGTGCCGCCCGCCAACTGGGCGAGCAACGGCCGGTGACGATCCGCACGACCTTCCTCGGCGCTCACGCGCTGCCGCCGGAAGCCAAGGGCGACAAGGACGCTTTTATCGATCTGGTCGCCAATGAGATTCTTCCGTCGGTTGCCGCCGAGGGACTGGCCGATGCCGTCGACGGTTTTTGCGAGGGCATCGCCTTTTCGCCGGAACAGATGGCGCGCGTCTTCGATGCGGCCAAGGCGGCCGGCCTGCCGGTCAAGCTCCATGCCGACCAGCTGTCCAACCTGCATGGCGCCGAACTCGCCGCCCGCTACGGCGCTCTGTCGGCCGACCATCTCGAATACACCGATGATGCAGGTGCAGCGGCGATGGCCAAGGCCGGAACCGTGGCGACGATCCTGCCCGGCGCCTACTATTTCATCCGCGAAACCAAGAAGCCGCCGATCAGCCTGTTTCGCCAGCACGGCGTCAAGATGGCTGTCGCCACCGACAACAACCCCGGCACCTCGCCGCTGACCTCGCTGCTTCTGACCATGAACATGGCCGCGACCCTGTTCGGCCTGACCGTCGATGAATGTCTTGCCGGCGTCACCCGCGAGGCGGCCCGCGCGCTTGGTTTGCTGGAAGAAACCGGCACGCTTGAGGTCGGAAAGTCCGCCGACCTGGCGATCTGGGACATCGAGCGCCCCGCCGAACTCGTCTACCGCATGGGCTTCAACCCGCTGCATGCCCGCATTTGGAGAGGACAATGACCGAACTGACCCTGAAGCCCGGCAATGCGACGCTGGCGGACTGGCGCGCCATCTATCGTGGCGCCGTGCCCAAGCTGGACAACGCCTGCCGGCCAAAGATCAAGGCGAGCGCCGAGGCCGTCGCCAGGATTGTTGCCAAGGGCGAACCGGTCTATGGCATCAACACCGGTTTCGGCAAACTGGCCAGCGTCCGCATCCCGGCCGAGGATCTCGAGACCTTGCAGCGCAACATCGTGCTGTCGCACGCCGCCGGCGTCGGCGAGCCGATGCCGGTTGCTGTCTGCAGGCTGATGATGGCGCTGAAGCTCGCCAGCCTGGCGCAGGGCGCGTCCGGCGTCAGGCCGCAAACCATCGAATTGCTGGAAGCGATGCTGGCCAACGACGTCATCCCGGTGGTGCCGGCACAAGGTTCCGTCGGCGCCTCCGGTGACCTTGCCCCGCTGTCGCACATGACCGCGGTGATGATCGGCGTCGGCGAATGTTTTACCCCGCATGGCCGTTTTCCGGCCAAGGTCGCCTTCGTCTCGCATGGGCTGGAGCCGGTGACACTGGGCGCCAAGGAGGGCCTGGCGCTGCTCAACGGCACCCAGTTTTCGACCGCCTATGCGCTGGCCGCCTTGTTCGAGGCCGAAGTGCTCTACCAATCGGCGCTGGTCGCCGGTGCCCTGTCGACCGACGCGGCAAAAGGGTCCGACGCCCCCTTCGATCCGCGCATCCATGTGCTGAGAAAGCATCCCGGCCAGATCGAGGCGGCCGACGCCCTGCGCAATCTGATGGCCGGCAGCGCCATCCGAGAATCGCACCGGGTTGGTGACGAACGCGTGCAGGATCCGTACTGCCTGCGCTGCCAGCCTCAGGTGATGGGCGCCGCACTGACCGTGCTGCGCCAGGCGGCCGACACGCTGGGCACCGAAGCCAACGGCGTTACCGACAATCCGCTGATCTTCGCCGAGGATGACACCGCGCTTTCCGGCGGCAATTTTCACGCCGAACCGGTGGCCTTCGCCGCCGACATGATCGCGCTCGCGGTCTGCGAGATCGGCTCGCTGTCGGAACGCCGCATTGCCATGCTTGTCGATCCGGCACTTTCGGGCATGCCGGCCTTCCTGACGCCGAAGCCCGGTCTGAACTCCGGCTTCATGATCCCGCAGGTGACGGCGGCGGCGCTTGTCTCGGAAAACAAGCAGAAAGCCTATCCGGCCAGCGTCGATTCGATTCCCACATCGGCCAACCAGGAAGACCATGTTTCGATGGCCGCGCACGGTGCGCGCCGGCTGATCGGCATGGTCGAGAACGCCACCGCGGTGATCGGCATCGAACTGCTGGCCGCGGCCCAAGGCTGCGATTTCCATGCGCCGCTGGCCTCGAGTGACGCTCTGGAGGCAGTGCGCAAGCTGGTCCGGGCCGAAGTGCCACATCTCGACAATGACCGCCATTTCCACCCCGATATGGAAAAAGCCATCGCCATGGTGCGCAGCGGTGCGGCCATCGAGGCCGCCGGCGGCGTGGCTCTGCCGTCGATTTCCGGAGCGATGTGATGGCAAGCGCGCCCTGGCTGACGGTCACGCCCGGCACAGCCCCGTTGCTGGTGTCGCTACCGCACACCGGCATCGACCTGGCCGGCCTTGAGAATCGGCTGGTCTCGCCCTGGCTCGGCCGCCGCGATTGCGATTGGTGGATCGACAATCTCTATGACTTTGCCGCCGGCCTCGGGGCGACGGTGGTGCACACCGCGATCTCGCGCACCGTCATCGACGTCAACCGCGATCCCTCCGGCGCCTCGCTTTACCCCGGCCAGGCGACGACCGGCCTTTGCCCGACCGAGACTTTCGATGGCGATCCGCTCTATCGCGAGGGCGAAGAACCGGGGCCGTCGGAGATCGACGAGCGTCGCGAGAAATTCTTCGTGCCCTACCATGCCGCCCTGCAGTCCGAAATCGACCGGTTGCGCGGCCTGCACGAAAAGATCGTCCTCTATGACTGCCACTCGATCCGTTCAGTGCTGCCGCGCCTGTTTGAAGGCACGCTGCCGGTTTTCAACCTCGGCACCAATGACGGCAGGAGCGCCGATCCGACGCTGCAGGCGATGGTCGGCCAGATCATGGCCGAAACCGGTGAAACCTCTGTCATCAACGGCCGCTTCAAAGGCGGCTGGATTACACGCCATTTCGGCCAGCCGCAACAAGGCGTGCATGCGCTGCAGATGGAACTTTCCAATCGCGGCTATATGCGCGAGCCCGATGGCAAGGGTACGCCGGACAACTGGCCAGTGCCTTACGATGCCGAGTTTGCCGCACCGATCCGCGCCACGCTGCGGAAAATCCTCGAGACCGCGACATCCTGGGCGCGTGTCTGACATCAGGTCCTTTTATGGAGTGACGCCATGAACAATCCTCGCCACAACATCCGCGAAGTCCGCAGCCCGCGCGGCACCGAAATCAGCGCGCGCTCCTGGCTGACGGAAGCGCCGCTGCGCATGCTGATGAACAATCTCGATCCGGACGTTGCAGAAAATCCCAACGAGCTGGTCGTCTATGGCGGCATCGGCCGGGCGGCGCGCACCTGGAACGACTTTGACCGCATCGTCGCCTCCTTGAGGACGCTGGCCGATGACGAGACTTTGCTGGTGCAGTCAGGCAAGCCGGTCGGCGTCTTCCGCACCCACCCGGACGCGCCGCGTGTGCTGATCGCCAACTCCAATTTGGTGCCGCACTGGGCGAATTGGGAAAAGTTCAACGAGCTCGATAAGAAGGGCTTGATGATGTACGGCCAGATGACGGCCGGCTCGTGGATCTACATCGGCACGCAAGGCATCGTGCAGGGCACCTACGAGACCTTCGTCGAGGCCGGCCGCCAGCACTATGGCGGCAATCTCCGGGGAAAATGGATCCTGACCGGCGGTCTCGGCGGCATGGGTGGCGCCCAGCCGCTCGCCGCCGTCATGGCCGGCGCCTGCTGCCTGGCGATCGAATGCAATCCGGACTCGATCGATTTCCGCCTGCGCACCCGCTACGTCGACGAGCGCGCCGACACGCTCGACGAGGCGCTGGAAAAGATCGAACGCTGGACCAAGGCCGGCGAGGCGAAGTCGGTCGGCCTGCTTGGCAATACGGCCGACATCGTGCCGGAGATGTTCAGGCGTGGCATTCGCCCCGATATGGTCACCGACCAGACCTCGGCGCATGATCCCATCAACGGCTACCTGCCGAAGGGCTGGACGATGGCCGAGTGGCGCGAGAAGCGCGTCAGCGACCCCAAGGAAGTCGAGAAGGCAGCCCGCGCCTCCATGCGCGAACATGTCGAGGCGATGGTGGCGTTCTGGAACGCCGGCGTGCCGACGCTCGACTATGGCAACAACATCCGCCAGGTGGCCAAGGAGGAGGGGTTCGAGAACGCTTTCGCCTTCCCCGGTTTCGTGCCGGCCTATATCCGTCCGCTGTTCTGCCGCGGCATCGGCCCCTTTCGATGGGCGGCCCTGTCGGGCGATCCGGAGGATATCTACAAGACCGACGCCAAGGTGCGCGAACTGACGCCCGGCAACACCCATCTGCACAACTGGCTCGACATGGCGCGTGAGCGCATTGCCTTCCAGGGTCTGCCAGCGCGCATCTGCTGGGTTGGCCTCGGCGACCGGCATCGGCTCGGGCTCGCCTTCAACGAGATGGTGGCCAGGGGCGAGTTGAAGGCGCCTGTCGTCATCGGTCGCGATCACCTCGATTCCGGCTCGGTCGCTTCGCCGAACCGCGAAACGGAATCGATGAAGGACGGCTCGGACGCGGTATCCGACTGGCCGCTGCTCAACGCATTGCTCAACACGGCGTCCGGCGCCACCTGGGTGTCGCTGCACCATGGCGGCGGCGTCGGCATGGGTTTCTCGCAGCACGCCGGCATGGTGATCGTCGCCGACGGCACGCGCGAAGCCGCCAGGCGCCTGGAGCGGGTGTTGTGGAACGACCCGGCGACCGGTGTCATGCGCCACGCCGATGCCGGCTACGAGATCGCCGTCGAATGCGCCAAGGAGCACCAGCTCAATTTGCCCGGCATTCTCGGCTGATTGGTTGAGCCGATGCGTGTTCTGCGGGCAGCCGAATACCGGTCGATGCCGTGGAAGAACGGCGGCGGCGTGACGACGGAAATCGCCGTCTCGCCCACTGGTGCCGGGCTCGACGATTTCGACTGGCGCGTCTCGATGGCGCGCGTCGAATTGAGCGGTCCTTTCTCGCAATTTGCCGGGATCGATCGCACCCTTGCCGTGCTCGAAGGCGAGGGCATCGTCCTCGAGATTGCCGGCCACCCGCCGACATCCATAAACAGGACGACTGCCCTGTTTTCTTTCCCTGCCGACGTGCGGACCTCGGCCGCGCTGATCGGCGGACCGATCACTGATCTCAATGTCATGACCCGCCGAAGCCGGATGACGCATTCGGTCGAACGCCTGGTGATTTCGGCCCCCGTGGAAATCCGGACTGAAGCCGGCACAACGCTGATCCTGTGCTTGAACGGCGACGTCAGCGTGCCCGCCGCTGAACCGGTTCGCCTCGGGCCGCTCGACACGCTGCGGTCCGGTCCGGTCAGCACCGGCCTGCTTGTCCAGCCCGCCCATGAGGCAACGCTGTTCGTGATCCGGATCTGCGCCGTCGCCGGCAACGATTAACGCTTGTTTCCAAACATGATCGCGGTACCGGCGAAATATAGCGTAAGCTGCTGGCGGCATCACGAAAAAGCCTGAATCCTCTCCGCCGATCTGGCTTGGCGGGGAAGTAGGGTGCTTGTCTTTGAGTCTTGCTGAGAGATGACGCCCTGTCGCGGTGCGGAAACAAACTTTCGCCAAGTGGGGTTTATGCAACCAATTGCATTTGAACCGGTTTTAGGGCCATTGCCGTGGCGGTGACGCCGCTCAGTGCCCGCTTACGGAATTTTCAATGAATATTCAGACGAATCCTGCCCAAATCGAGAAGACAAGCGCAAGCTTCCCGGCCATTACCGAAGAGCCGATCCGTTCCAATTACCTGCCCGAAGAGCGCCTTCGGCTGCTTGGCGAAAGCCTGGCAAAAGGCGACCTCACGGACCTGTTCGGCCTGACGCCCTTTGATTTTCAGGCCCGTATCCGGGATAGCGCCAAGAAGATCCTGGAAGTCTACCGGTCGACCAATGCTGCGCAGGCGAGGGGCGAGACGATCACGCCGGCGGCACAATGGCTGCTCGACAACAATTACCTGGTCGAAGAGACCATTTTCCAGGTCAAGCGCGACCTGCCGCGCCGGTTCTATCGTCAGTTGCCGACGCTGAAACTGCCTGACAACGGCACTGTGCCGCGCGCGCTGGCGCTGGCCTGGACCTATGTGGCGCATTCGGACAGTTCCGTTTCGGCGACGATGTTCAAGTCCATCGTCCAGGGTTTCCAGTCGGTCGAGCCGCTGAAGATCGGCGAACTCTGGGCGCTGCCTTCGCTGTTGCGCTTCGTCCTGATCGAAAATCTCCGCCGGCTGGCCGTCAGGGTCAATCGCACCCGCCAGATGCGCCAGATCGCCAACGATGTGGCCGACAAGGTCCTGGCCACCGACGACAGCGCCGACCGGCAGGCGATCCTGTCCAACTTCAGCGCCCACGCGCAGGACACCACCTTCGCCACCCAGCTGCTCTATCGGTTGCGCGATGGATCGCAGAATGCCGGCAAGGCTCTGGAATGGCTGGAAGGCGAGCTTGAAAAGACCGGCTCCGATGCCGAGGAAATCATCATTTCCGAACATCACACGCTGTCCAGCGGCAATGTGACAACGGGCAACATCATCCGCGGCCTGCGCCTCATCAACGACGTCGACTGGACGGTGTGGTTCGAAGGCGTCAGCCGCATCGACACCGTGCTGCGCGAGCGCACCGATTTCGCCGCGCTCGACTTTTTTTCGCGCGATCAGTACCGGACCGCGATCGAGGAATTGGCGCGCCGCTCGAACCTTTCGGAATATCGCGTTGCCGAGAAGGCCATCGAGCTGGCCGGCCACGCCGCCAGCGATGGTGACGGCGACGTCGTTTTAACCGGGTCCGCCCACACCGATGTCGGCTTCTTTCTCGTCGGCCCACGCCGGCTAGAGCTGGAGAAGGCGATCGGCTACCGGCCCACCATCAGCCAGACGGTCAAGCGTGCCTTCCGCAAGACCGGGTGGCTCGGCATCGTCGTACCCGTCTTTGCGCTGACGGCCCTGCTTCTCGTCCTCTCCGGCAACGCGCTTGCCAATCTTGGCCTGTCGGTGCCCTCGATCGTCCTCATGCTGGCGCTTTTTGCCGTGCCGGCCAGCGAGGGCGCGCTCGCCTTCTTCAACACGGTCGTATCGCTGTTCCTGAAACCGACGCGTCTCGTCGGCTACGATTACCGGCACGGCGTTCCGCCCGAGGCGCGCACGCTGGTGGTGGTGCCGTCGCTGATCGGCTCGCGCGACGATGTCGAGGAAAACATCCGGAACATCGAGGTGCATCATCTCGCCAATACGGCCGATGAAATCCATTTCGCGCTGCTGTCGGACTGGCCAGACTCGAAAACCGAGATCGATGCGGCGGACACCGAAATCCTCGAATTCGCCCGTGCCGAGATCGCTCGTCTCAACGCCCGCTATCCCTCCGAAGGCGCGCCGCGTTTCTACATCCTGCACCGGCGCCGGCTCTTCAACGCGGCGCAAGGAGCCTGGATGGGCTGGGAGCGCAAGCGCGGCAAGCTGCACGAGCTCGATCTTCTGCTGCGCGGCGACAGCGACACCACGTTCCTGCCGCTCGACGTGCCGCTGCCGGAGAACGTCGTCCATGTGATGACGCTCGATGCCGACACGCGCACCACCCGTGACGCGGTCGCCACCCTCGTGGGCAAGCTCTGCCACCCGCTCAACCGGCCGCATTTCGATGCCAGCAAGCGCGTCGTCACCGCCGGCTACGCGATCCTGCAGCCGCGCATCACCGCGTCGCTGACATCAGGCGACGATGCGTCGTTCTTCCAGCGGGTGTTTTCGGCAAATCGCGGCCTCGACCCTTATGTCTTTGCCGTGTCCGATCTCTATCAGGACGTCTTCGGCGACGGGTCCTTCACCGGCAAGGGCCTCTATCATGTCGACGCCTTCGAGGCCGCGCTGCAGGGCCGCATCGAGGAAAACACCATCCTCAGCCACGATCTGCTGGAAGGCGCGCTGGCGCGCGCGGCGCTGGTCACCGACGTCGAACTGGTCGAGGACTATCCGACCCGATACTCGGTCGACGCCTCGCGCCACCATCGCTGGGCGCGCGGCGACTGGCAGCTGCTCGGCTTCATGCTCGATCCGCGCTCCGGCGTGCCGGCGCTGTCGCGCTGGAAGATGATCGACAATCTGCGCCGCTCGCTGACGCCGATCTTCTGGGTGATGGCGGCGATCGCCGGCTGGACGCTGCTGCCCTTCACGCAGGCCGCGCAATGGCAGGCCCTGCTGATCCTCAGCCTGTTCATGGCGCCGACATTCGACATCGTCAACGCCATCCTGCCCAAGAGCGGCGACCAGACGCCGCGCGGTCATTTCTCGGCCTTGGCACGCGACGTCGCCTTCGGCACCGCCATGGTGGCGCTGAAGATCGTGCTGATGGCGCACAACGCCTGGATGATGGGCGATGCCATCGTGCGCACGCTCTACCGGCTGTTTGTCAGCCGCCAGAACCTTTTGGAATGGCGCACCGCCTCGCAGGCGCACAAGGCGGGCGACAACGATGTCGGTTCCTATTACGGCATGATGTATGGCGCCGTGATCATCGGCTTCGTCGGCCTTGCCATTCCGGTGCTGGCCGATTCGACCGGCGCCTTCGTCGCCTTCTTCTTCGCCCTGTTCTGGATTGGCTCGCCGGCCATCGCCAGCTGGATCAGCCGTTCGGCTGAAACCGAGGATCGGCTGCGCATATCGCAGGCCGACATCCACACGCTGCGCACGGTGGCGCGGCGCACGTGGCACTATTTCGAAAGCTTCGTGACGGCAGAACACCACCATCTGCCGCCCGATAATTTCCAGGAAAGCCCGGCGCCGGTGGTGGCGCCACGCACCTCGCCGACCAATATCGGCGTCTACCTGCTGTCCGTCGTCTCCGCCCGCGACTTCGGCTGGATCAGCCTGTCCGACGCCATCACCCGCATCGACGCCACCATGGCGACGATCGAGGGCATGCCGCGTGAGCGCGGTCACCTCTTCAACTGGTACGACACGACGACACTGAAGCCGCTCTATCCGCTTTACATCTCGGCTGTCGACAGCGGCAATCTCGCTGGCCATCTGGTGGCGGTGGCGGCGGCCTGCGCCGAATGGGCCGAAGCGCCCTCCGTCCATCTCCAGGGCGATTTCGAAGGCATTCTCGACACGGTCACCATCCTCAGCGAAAGCCTCGATGATTTGCCCGACGACCGCCGTCAGTTGCGCCCGCTGCGCCAGCGTCTCGCGGACCGTCTCGACGGCATGCGGCGCGCTGTCGACACCATCAAGGCGCAGCCCGAAATGGCGTCGATCCGCACCATCAACCTGGCTGTGCTGGCCGGCGAGATCCGCAAATTGGCCACCGCCATCCATACCGAGGCCGTGTCGCCCCAGAGCGACGTCATCGTCGACTGGGCGGCAAGGCTGGAAGCCACCTGCGAAGCGCACGTCCATGACGCGCACAGCGACGACAATGCCGTCGAGGCGCTGCGTGCCAAGCTGCTCACCTTGCGCGAGCGCACGCGCCGCTACGCCTTCGAGATGGATTTCTCCTTCCTGATGCGGCCGGAGCGCAAGCTGTTGTCGATCGGTTACCGGGTCGAGGAGCACCAGCTCGACGAAAGCTGCTACGACCTTCTGGCTTCCGAAGCGCGGCTGACCAGCCTGTTCGCCATCGCCAAGGGCGACCTGCCGACCGAGCACTGGTTCCGGCTTGGCCGGCCGATCGTCGAAATCGGTTTCCAGGGCGCCCTGATGTCCTGGTCCGGCTCGATGTTCGAATACCTGATGCCGCCGCTGGTGATGAAGGAGCCGCAGGGCTCGATCCTCAACCAGACCAGCAAGCTGATCATCAAGCGCCAGATCCAGTACGGCCGCCAGAAGAACGTGCCGTGGGGCATTTCGGAGGCCGCCTACAATGCGCGCGACCGCGAACTGACCTACCAATACACAAATTTCGGCGTTCCAGGTCTCGGGCTGAAGCGCGGCCTTGGCCAGAACACGGTGATCGCGCCTTACGCCACCATACTCGCGGCCCAGTTCAACCCGCGTGAAGCCGTGCTGAATCTCGCCCGATTGCGGGAGATCGGGGCGCTCGGCCGCCACGGTTACTACGATGCCGTCGACTTCACGCCGCAGCGCGTGCCGGAAGGCACGGATCACGTCGTCGTCCAGAACTACATGGCCCACCATTCGGGCATGTCGATCGCGGCGGTTGCCGACGCCATCTTCGAAGGTCGCATGCGCGACCGCTTTCACAGCGACCCGGTCATCGAATCGGCCGAACTCTTGCTGCAGGAGAGGGCGCCGCGCGACATCCCGACCGCGACCGTCAGGACCGAGGCCGACGAACGCTCCAAGGACGAGACCGAAGTCGACAGCCCCGACACCCGCATCGTGCTCAATCCGCTGCAGTCGCTGCGGTCGACCAACGTCATGTCGAACGGCCGCTATTCGGTGATGGTCACCGCGACCGGCTCGGGCTACAGCCGCTGGGGCGATCTCTCCGTCACACGCTGGCAACCGGATCCGACCGAGGACCGGCTCGGCTCCTACATCTTCCTGCGTGACGCAGGCTCAGGTGACTGGTGGTCGGCTACAGCCGAACCGAAGCGCGCCGCCGAGGAAAAGGCGCAGACCTTGTTCTCCGACGACAAGGCGAGCTTCGTCAAATCGGTGGGCACGTTGCGCTCCGAGGTCGAATGCATCGTCATCTCGGAAGGCAATGGCGAGGGCCGTCGGGTCACGCTCTACAATGACGGTCCGTCCGACCGTCACATTGAAGTGACCTCCTTTGCCGAACTGGTGCTCGGCCTGGAGGCGTCCGACAACGCGCATCCGGCCTTCTCGAAGATGTTCGTGGAAACCGAAATCTCTGCGAACAACGCGGCGATCTTCGCCACGCGGCGCAAGCGCGAGACCAGCGAGCCCGATATCGCCATGGTGCATTTCGTCACCGATCCGTCCGGATCGGCGCGCGATGCCGAGGCCGAGACCGACAGGCGCGCCTTCATCGGCCGTGGCCGTACCATCGTCGACGCAGCCGCTTTCGACCCGGGCGCCAGGCTGGGCGGCCATTCAGGCTTTACGCTCGATCCCGTCGCGTCGCTGCGCCGCCAGGTGCGCGTGCCGGCCAACAAGAAGATATCGCTGACCTTCTGGACCGTCGTCGGCGCTGGCCGCACCGAGCTGGACGAAGCCATCGCCCGCCTCGACCATCCGGAGAGCTTTGCCCGCCAGGCCATGCTTGCCTGGACGCGCAGCCAGGTGCAGACCCGCCATATGGGCCTCAGCCTGACCGATGCCGCCAATGTGCAGAAGCTGGCGCGATACCTGATCTATCCGGATCCGTTCCTGCGTCTTCCCGCTGAATCCATCGCCACGGGGCTGGGCAAGCAGTCGAGCCTGTGGCCGACAAGCATTTCCGGCGATTTCCCGATCTTCCTGGTCAGGATCGGCGATGTCGCCGATCTCGAAATCGTTGCCCAGGCGCTGCGTTTCCAGGAATATATGCGCACCCGCGGCATGATGATCGACTTCGTCGTCGTCAACGAGCAGGCGTCCTCCTATGTCCAGGACCTGCAACGGGCGGTCGAGACGCTGTGCGAAAACAGCCGCCTGCGCGGCAAGGAGCTCGGACCGCGCCAGCACATTTTCGCGGTGCGCCGCGACCTCATGGACGAGACCACCTACAAGACGCTGCTCGCTGTCGCCCGGGTGGTCCTGCACACGCGCAACGGCACTATCTTCGACCAGATCGAGCGCGCCGAGGCCGCGGCTCTGCAGGCGCGGGACGCCCTGGCAGCATTGCCGATTCCGCGTGAATTGCCGTCGCCGACACCCACGACGCATGCTCCTGCCTCGCAGGCGGTGGCAAATGTCAGCGCCGATGGCAGCGGGCTCAGCCAGTGGAACGGCTTTGGCGGTTTCGACGGCGACGGGCGGCACTATGTCGTGCGCCTGGCCGGCCGGCGCACGACGCCGCAGCCGTGGATCAACGTCGTCTCCAACGCCTCGTTCGGCTTCCATACCTCGGCCGAGGGCGCCGCCTTCACCTGGAGCCGAAACAGCCGCGACTACCAGTTGACGCCGTGGTCGAATGATCCGGTCTCGAACCGGCCGGGCGAGGGCTTCTATATCTACGATCAGGCGAGCGGCAAGGCATTCTCGCCGCTCGCCGCCATGGTGCGCGATCCCTCGATGACCTACGAGGCCTGGCATGGCCAGGGTTTCTCGACCTTCCGCTCGAAGCGCGGACCATTGTCGATGGATCTCACCCATGTCGTCGATCCGGTCGATCCGCTGAAGATCTCACGGCTGCGCATCCAGAATTCCGGCTCGGTGCCGGCGCGGCTGCGTGTCTATGCCTATGCCGAATGGGTGCTCGGCGGGCACCGGTCGCGCACGGCGGCAACCATCGTCCCGTCGCGGGATGCCGCCAGCGGCGCGCTGCTGGCACAAAACCCCTACGGGCTGGATTTCGGCGAGCGCGTTGCTTTCCTCGCGGCCGACGGTGGCGTCCATTCGGTGACAACAGACCGATCGGAGTTCCTGGGCCGGCATGGTTCCAGCGAGCTACCCCAGGCGGTGCTGAGTGGTGCGGCGCTGTCTGGCCGTGTCGAGGCTGGTGACGATCCGTGCGCGGCGATTGCCCGCGATGTCGAGATTCCGGCTGGCGGCGACGTGACGCTGCTCTGGCTGCTCGGCGACGCCGAGTCCGCCGAGGAGGCTAGCGCGCTGGTGCAAGAGCACCGGGTCAAGGATTTCGACCAGCGGCTGGCCGACAATGAGCGCGAATGGCGCGGCTTTCTCGACACCATCCAGGTCGAAACGCCTGACAAGGCGCTCGACGCCATGGTCAATCACTGGCTGCCCTATCAGAGCCTGGCCTGCCGCATCCGTGCCCGCTCCGCCTTCTATCAGGCCAGCGGCGCCTTCGGCTTCCGCGACCAGTTGCAGGATACGCTGGCGCTGCTGGCGCATGACCCGCAACTGGCGCGCGACCAAATCCTCAACGCGGCGCGGCGGCAGTTCCCCGAAGGCGACGTGCAGCACTGGTGGCTGCCGCGCACGGGTGCTGGCGTGCGTACGTTGATCTCCGACGACGTGGTCTGGCTTGCCCACGCCACGGCGCGCTATTTGCTGGTCACCGGCGATGCCACCATCCTGAAGGAGCAATTGGCCTTCATCGATGGACAGCCGCTGGGCGAGGGCGAGCACGATGCCTTCTTCACCCCGGAAATCTCGAAGAAGACAGCGTCGCTCTACGACCATTGCGCGCGTGCGCTCGATCTCGCCATCAAGCGCAGCAGCCCCGCGGGCCTGCCGCTGATCCTCGGCGGCGACTGGAACGACGGCATGAATCGCGTTGGCGAGCAGGGCAAGGGCGAGAGCGTCTGGCTCGGCTGGTTCCTGCTGAAGACGCTGGGCGACTTCGCCCCCGTCGCCAAGGCCGAGGGCGACGCCAAGCGAGCACAGGCCTGGGCAAAGCATGCCGATGTTCTGAAGCGGGCGCTTGAGAGCACCGCATGGGACGGCGAATGGTACCGGCGCGGCAGTTTCGACGACGGCACCCCTTTGGGGTCTCGCAACTCGCAGGAGTGCAAGATCGACTCGATCGCCCAGTCCTGGAGCGTGCTTTCGGGAGAGGGCGATCCGGCACGGTCGACGACCGCGATGGAGCAAGCAACGAAGCTGCTCGTCGACGACAAGCTGAAGATCGTCAAGCTGTTCACGCCGCCCTTCTCGAAGACGGAGAAGGACCCGGGTTACATCAAGAGCTATCCGCCCGGTGTGCGCGAGAATGGCGGCCAGTACACCCATGCCGCCACATGGTTCGTCATCGCGCTTGCCGAGATGGGACAGGTCGACGAGGCCTATCGCTGTTTCTCGATGCTGAACCCCGTCAACCATGCGACCGACGAGGCCACGGCCGAGCACTATCGTGTCGAGCCCTATGTCGTGGCGGCCGATATCTATGCCGGCGACGACAATGCCGGCAACGGCAAGGGCGGCCGTGGGGGCTGGACCTGGTACACCGGCTCTGCCGGCTGGCTCTACAGGGCTGCGGTCGAGGGCATTCTGGGCATCGAACGGCGCGGCAAACGTGTCCAGTTCAAGCCGAAGCTGCCGAGCCACTGGAATGGGTACTCGGCAAATCTCAAAATGCTGGGAGCGGAACTCAGGGTTCGCGTCATCCGCGACAATAAGGCCAAGGCCGTGTCGCTGGAGGTGAATGGGACAAAGACCAAGGTTTCGGCAGTCGAACTGAAGGACGGCGAAGTTGCCGAGGTGGTCATCCGGATCCCGGCTTAATGCAATGTTGCTCAAAAACTATGCGCTCGGGCCTGGGATCCGGGGCGCGACTTTTGCCGCCACGGCGGGATGAGAGGCCGTCCCGCCTGGCGTTGCCGCCTGCCGATTGAAGGACATGCCACCGAGGAGTGCATGAAATCAAAGGCTTGAGGCGTCCGACAGGGGCGCCACGAGCAGTGAGAGTTTGGCCTCCCTTCACCTGGAAGGGCGCCCTGCAGCTTTGTTTCGCTCTATACTTCGCAAAAGGCGATTTCGGCCTTAGTCATCCGCCCGACATTGTTGCTGATTAAAATTGTGGCAGCACGTGCCAACTGCCATGATTTCGCCGCATGCCTGACATTTTACCTGTCTTCTCAAACCGTTAGGTGATCACGGCAGATTTCGGAACGTCGCCATCTTTTGTTCGCTCTAAGGGAACTGAAGGGGTACACGGCCATTGTTTTGCGACGTATCAACCGGTACGAATAAAATGATGCAGTGCACAATAAACAGCGTGGCGGAGTAACTGGGGTGACCCTTCTGCAAATCTACTGGCGAGCTCTCGGTTATCTGGCCGCGGACAGGAAACGCGTTGCGTTGATCTGTTCGGCCAACGTGGCTCTCGCCATCGTAGCGCTTCTCGAGCCAATTATGTTCGGTCGCGTCATCGGCGCCATCTCCGAGCGTGGCTCTGTCTTCACCACGCTGGTCATGTGGGCCGGTCTCGGCGCCTTCAACATCGTTGCTTTCGTCATGGTGGCGCGCGGCGCTGACCGCTTCGCCCATGCTCGGCGCAGCGAAGTGCTGTGCCAGTCCTTCGAGCGTGTGATCACCATGCCGCTCGCCTGGCACCATCAGCACGGCACCTCCAATGCGCTGCACACGATGCTGCGCGCCGTCGAAACCCTGTTCAGCCTTTGGCTCGAATTCATGCGCCAGCATCTGTCCACGGCTGTCGCCCTCGTGCTGCTGGTTCCGACCGCGATCAGCATGGACCTGCGCATGTCGCTGGTGCTGCTTGGCCTCGGGCTGCTTTATGTCGGCATCGGCCGGATGGTCATGCGCCGCACCAAGGCGGGCCAGGCTGCGGTCGAGCGTCACTACCACAAGGTGTTCGCGCATGTGACCGACTCGGTCAGCAACGTTGCGGTTCTGCAGAGCTACAATCGCCTCGGCCACGAGGCCGATACGCTGCGCCGCTACGTCAAGAACCTGCTCGACGCGCAGAACCCCGTGCTCGACTGGTGGGCGCTGGCCAATGCCTTGCACCGTCTGTCATCGGCAATCTCGATGCTGATCGTGTTGTCGATCGGCTCCTATCTCGTCACTCATGGTCAGTTGGGTGTCGGCGACGTCATTGCCTTCACCGGTTTTGCCACGATGCTGATCGCTCGCCTCGACCAGATGTCGGCTTTCGCCAACCAGATTTCGGAGGCCCGTGCCAAGCTCGAGGATTTCTACCACCTCGAGGACTCCGCGGCTGATGCCGCCGAGCCGGACGGCTTGCGCGATCTTGCCAACGTCACCGGCCATGTCCGCTTCGAGAATGTCGGCTTTGAGTTCGCCAATTCCGGCCAAGGCATCGACGACGTGTCCTTCGAGGTGCAGGCGGGCCAGACCGTCGCCATTGTGGGCCCGACGGGCGCCGGCAAGACCACGCTCATCAACCTGCTGCAGCGTGTCTTCTCGCCGTCCCATGGCCGTATCCTGATCGACGGCATCGACACCCGTACCGTGACCCGCAAGTCGGTGCGCCATTCGATCGCCACCGTGTTCCAGGATGCCGGGCTGCTCAACCGCTCGATCGAGGACAACATCCGTGTTGGCCGCGCCGATGCAAGCAATGACGAGATTCATGCCGCCGCCAATGCGGCTGCCGCACAGGACTTCATCCTGTCCAAGAGCAATGGCTACGACACGGTGGTTGGCGAACGTGGCGGCCAGCTGTCGGGCGGCGAACGTCAGCGCATCGCCATTGCCCGCGCCGTGTTGAAGGACGCACCGATCCTGGTGCTCGACGAGGCGACCAGCGCGCTCGACGTCGAGACCGAGGACCGCGTCAAGGAAGCGATCGACGAACTGCGCCGCGACCGCACCACCTTCATCATCGCCCACCGCCTGACCACCGTTCGCGACGCCGATCTGGTCGTGTTCATGGACAAGGGCAGGGTGGTCGAGATGGGCGGCTTCACCGAGCTGTCGCTGCGCAATGGCCGCTTTGCCAGCCTGTTGCGCGCCGGCGGCCTGCTCAACGACGAGGAAGTCCGCCGCCTCAGCCGCACCGTACAGCAACAGCAGGAAGCAGCCGCCTGAGCTTCTTTCTCCGACCTCCCCTTGTGGGAGGTCGGACCATAGGTCCAGGTGAGAGTACAGGCACGGCCGCCCCAATTGCGTCTGCGACACCACGCTCGATTGCCCCGAACGCCGCGGCGGTTTATGTAGAAACGCATGAGCGACACGACTTCACGCCTGACCGGCTGGATGGATCTCGCCAACCCGACGCGCTTCGTCGGGCTGGCGGACAAGGTCGTGCCGTGGCTGGCCACGATCGCCACACTCATCCTCGCCGTCGGGCTCTATATGAGCTTCGCCGCGCCTGAGGATTTCCAGCAGGGCATAACCGTCCGCATCATGTACATCCACGTGCCTTTCGCCTGGCTGGCCATGATGTGCTACACGCTGATGGCGGTCTCGGCGCTGGGCACGCTTGTCTGGCGGCACCCGCTGGCAGATGTCGCGCTGAAATCCGCAGCCCCCATCGGCGCCGTCTTCACCGCGCTGGCGCTGATCACCGGTTCGATCTGGGGTAAGCCGATGTGGGGCACCTGGTGGGTCTGGGATGCGCGTCTGACCTCGGTCTTCGTGCTGTTCCTGATGTATCTCGGCATCATCGCGCTGACCCGCGCACTCGACGACGCAAGCCGCGCCGCCTGGGCCGCCGCCATCATCACGCTGGTCGGCTTCATCAACATCCCGATCATCAAATTCTCGGTCGACTGGTGGAACACGCTGCATCAGCCGGCCTCGGTGTTCCGCATGGGCGGCTCGACCATCGATCCCAGCCTGCTATGGCCGCTACTGGTGATGGCGCTCGGCTTCACCGTGCTGTTCTTCGCGCTGCACCTGATGGCGATGCGCACCGAAATCCGCCGCCGCCGGGTGATTGCCACGCGCAGGGTTGCGGCACGGCAGGCCGAGCGGTCCGCCAACTGACGCGCGTCGACTGTAATTTTCGCTTTCGCCAACGTCTATCTCTGAGCAGTGAGTGGGGCGCTGAAGCTGCTGATCTCCCCACTTGAGGGGGAGATGGCCGGCAGGCCAGAGGGGGCGCTGTCCCGCCGGCGTGCTGAAGATACTGCGGCGTTTCGCTGGCCTTGACGATGACCCTCACCCCATCCTTCCCCGCGCCGCCACGGGCAACGTTTCCAGCACCGTGTCGCCGTCGACCAGATTGACCTCGTTGAACAGGTTTGTGACGACGCAGCAATGGTCGGGCACGACACGCACGCGCTCGCCGATGCGCAGCTTGCCGTCGCCCGAAAGCGTGACGGTGCCGTGCTCCTCGCTCAGGCCCGTCACCCGCGCTCCCGACACGCCGAGCAACTCGCCAAAATCGGCGAGACCCAGCGTATCGCTGGACAGCGCCTTGCTCCCGGCATCGAGGATAGCGCGCGTCGCTGTGGGATGGCTGACCACCGTCGACAGCACCGTCAGCGCGCAGTCGTCGAGGCCGCCGACGCCTTTGGCGACCTGATAGCGGTCGAGATAGATGTAGGTGCCTGGACGATACTCCGTGACAACAGATGTATCGCTGGAGCGCCACATATCCGGCGTGCCGCCGCTGGAGATGCGTTCGCAGGCGAGGCCCGACGCGGCAAGTGCCTGCTTGGCCTCGGTGAGCCAGGCTTCGGCCTCCGCTGCCCGCCCGGCGGCCGGGTAGGTCATCAGTCCGCCGAAGGCGAGGCCGCCGGCTCTGTCGATCTGTCTTGCCAGCGCGACCGCTTCATCAGCCGACTGCACGCCGCAGCGGCCCATGCCGGTGTCGCATTCGACCAGCACCTGCAAGCGATGACCGGCATCGGTGAAGGTGGTTGCCAGCCCTTCGAGCGTCTCCATGCTGTCCGCTGTCACCGACAGGGTGACGCGCCCGTGCAGCCCCAGAAGCCGCTCCAGCTTGGCGCGCCCAAGGATGTTGTAGGGAAGAAAAATATCGGTCAGCCCGGCATCCGCCATCACCTCGGCCTCGCCAATCTTCTGGCAGGTGATGCCGACGGCGCCGGCCGCCACCTGCTTCTTCGCCCAGTAGGGCAATTTGTGCGTCTTGATATGCGGCCTGAGCTTCAGCCCGTTCTTGTCGGCATGCGCCTGGGCGCGGGCAATGTTGGCTTCCGCGCGCGTGGTGTCGATCAGGATGGATGGCGTATCGAGATCGTGAACGGTCGGCATCATCTTTCACCCCATGAGGAATCCGCGGGTTTTATGGCCCTGAAAATCCGTGATGTCACGCGGCCAGCGAAGCGGATTTGTGGTCCATGCGCCTAAGCGCAACGCCGGACAGGCGGCGAGATGGATCGACACCGCATCGACGTTCGGCTATGCGATTTGCCAGACAAATCGATACGAAGGGATCATGATCATGAAGCGCTCCGCCATCAACGACATCATCCGCGAAGCCGACGCTTTCATCCGCTCGTTCGGCTACATCATGCCGCCCTTCGCCTATTGGTCGCCGCAGGAGGCGAAGGCGCGTCAGGTCGACTCGTCGGCCGTATTCACCTCGCGGCTTGGCTGGGACATCACCGATTACGGGCAAGAGAAATTCAGGGAACTCGGCCTGTTCCTGTTCACCGTTCGCAACGGCCGCTACGAGGACATGAAGAAGGGCATGGGCATGCTCTATGCCGAAAAGATCATGATCTCGCGCAAGGACCAGCTGTCGCCGATGCACCGCCACAACATCAAGGCCGAGGACATCATCAACCGTGGCGGCGGCAAGCTGGTGCTGGAACTGTTCATGCATGACCGCGACGGCGGCATCGATCCCAAGGCCGAGGTCTCGGTGCCGGTCGACGGAACCATCCACAGGCTGCCTGCGGGTGGGCTCCTGAAGCTCGACCCGGGCCAGAGCGTCACGCTGCTGCCCGGCGTCTGGCATGCCTTCTGGGCCGAGGGCAAGGACGTGCTGATCGGCGAGGTCTCGACCGTCAATGACGATCTCACCGACAATGTGTTTCGCGAACCGATCGGCCGTTTTTCCAACATCGACGAAGACGTTGCCCCGATCCACCTGCTGGTGTCCGACTATGAGAAGTGGCTGGGGTAGGGGGCGCCGCCCCATGCCTTCGGTGACGCCAGCCCCACGATCGAAAGCGGGTTAGCCGGTAGCGCCTACCTACTGCGATCCTTGTTCGACCGATCCTGCCGCTTCGTCCTTGAAGACGACCTTTGTGCCTTTTTGCACTTCGGAGGCGAGGTCTTCGGCATCCCAGTTGGTCAGCCTGATGCAACCATGCGAGAAGGTCTTTCCGATCTTGCCTGGGTCCGGCGCCCCGTGAATGCCATAACTATCGATGGACAAATCGATCCAGACCGATCCCACCGGATTGTTTGGTCCGGCAGCGATCGTGAAGGGGCGCTTGGTCTTCACCCCCTTGAAGGCAAACTCTGGATCGTAGTGATAGGTTGGGTGGCGCACCACGCGTTTGACCTCTGCCTCGCCACTCGGCGCGGGCTTCTCCTGGCTCCCGATCGAGGCGGGGTACGTCGCAAGCACTTTGCCGGAAGGGTCGAGCACGCGAACCTGGCGAGCGCTCTTGTCGACCTCGACGTGCCCAATGTCTTGCGGCGGATCACCTCGGGCGACAGCTGGCACCAGCAGCTTTTGCCCCGCCTTTCTGAAGCCGATGCCGGGATTGAGCCGTTCAAGCAGCTGCTCGCTGATGTGGAAGCGCTCCGCCATCTTTTCCAAGGCATTGTGATAGGCGAGCCGGGGCAGGCGGGCCATCCTCTCCATGCGCGCCGGAATTCGCCTGGTGAACGGTCCACGCACATCCTTGCGCGTCAACTCGTAGGTCTCAAGCGCGGGGCGCGAGGATGTCGCGACCAGCTTGTCCCATGTCTCGCGGGTAAGCTTGCCGTCGGCAGGCAATCCGTTGGCCGCTTGAAACGCACTGACTGCCCGGGTGAAGTTCTCTGCTTGGCGGCCGTCGATCAGGCCTGGCGAGAAGCGTGCACGATCCAGGAGGATTTGCGCCTTCAGCACGGTCACACTGACGCCTTTCGCTTCGCTGCCGTCAAATTGGGCGTTGTTGACGGTGGCCGCGTCCAGTTTTGCCGCCGCCGTTGCATCGCATGCCATGACGAGCATGGCGGCCGCGGCAAGAACGAGCCTGATCATGGAGGTCACACTCCTGTATGAGCACCTGCTTCTATGACGTCGCACGGCCGATCTGGTTCCATTTCCCTGCATCTGAGTCCGGCTGCCGAGTGCCGATGCGCCGCAGCGAACCCGGACCAGGAGCACCCGGCGGTGGCGCGGGTGCATTGTTGATAAGGGTCCGCCATCATCAAGATGGATGGCGACTCTCGTCAGCGCCTGTGTTGGCAATGGGCCAAGGTCCCATTGAGCGCCTGTTTTCATAGGCTCAGTGACCGAGGAGAGCCAGGATGACATTTCCTGCCCAGAAGGACAGAAGACCGGCTCAACCAGCCGAGGATGAGCGCCAGGCACGGCTGGAGAAAACAGCCAGGCTCAAGCAGCTTCGGTCCTATGCTTCCTGGCTTTCGTCTGACCCAAACGCCCAGCTTCACGATGAGATAGACTGCTCCGTGCTGATCGACGAAGGCGTGGAACGACGCGGCATGGAGCCTTGGCTGATCGGCAGGTGACACGACCGGGCGGCGAGGTTTCCACCGCCAACGACGATCGGCCGACAATTTGTTTGGCGAGCCGATCGGCCGCAACAGTGGCGACAGGCTGACTTCGCGTCAGTGACAGCAGCCTTGCTGCGCGCTCGTCCTGCACAGGCAGGACGAGGTGATCGGCACATCCGCCTTGGCCATCGCCGCGGCAAGGCTTGTCTGCAATATCGGCAATTCATCAGTCTCGCCGCGCCGTTTCAGGCATTCTACCAGCCCGTGCAGTGCCCAGACATTGTTCGGATGTTGGGCGCAGCGCTGCACCGTGCCGCTCAGGCCCAGGTCGTCGCGATAGACCTGTTCTGCTTCTTGCGCGTTGCTCTGGTCGAGAAGCAGCGCCGCCAGCGCATGGCGCGGCGGGTGCATCCAGGCCCACGGTTCGGTGTAGGACAAATTGTCGTCAAGCTCGACCGCCTGCCGCAAATGGCCATAGGCCTCGTCATGCCGGCCCTGGTGGTACGCCAGCTCGCCGTCGAGCAGAGCGACACCGACAGCCAGCGAAGCCTGCGCCGGGTTGCTGAGGAAGCGCCGCTCGGGCGCAATACCTTTCAGATGCCGATGGAACTCTTCGCGCTCGCGCTCGGCCTCAGCAGATTGCCCAAGCGTCGCATGCGCGACGCCCTTGGCGTAGTGCTGCATGGCCGCCGTCAGCACATAGAGGCCGGGCTCCGCGGTTACAGGCTCGTCGATGATCTCCTGCCAGCGGCCGAAGCGCACTTGCACATGCGATTTCATCGCATGGTAGCCTTCCACCGTCTGCGTGAGCTTGGGCCGGCCCTGGATGGCGACCACCTCGCGCGTGACCAGGCTGCGCACTCTGTCGGCGGCCCACAGTGCAGGCCGGTACTGGCCCGACAACATGCAGGTAAACATCATCAGGTGCAGATCGTGGCAGCAGCCCAGCAAATAGTAGGTCGGCTCGTCCGCATAGGCCAGATAGAGGTCGTTGGCGCGCACCGCCTTTTCGCTGGCACGTTTGGCTTTCTCATACTCGCCGCACAGCACATAGATGTGCCCCGGCATGTGGTTCATATGTCCGGCATCGGGGCACATCTCGCCGAGCAGATCCGCCGAGCGCATGCCGCGCTCCGGCATGGTGGACATTTCCAGGAGATGAATGTGCAGGTGGACGATCGCCGGATGTTGTGCCGCGCCGGCTTCATCGGCAAGCCGGATCGACCGCTCGCAGACATCGAGCGCCTCGACGACATCGGAATTCGGAGCCGGCGCGCCGGTCTTGAGGTTCCACAGCCGCCGCACCGTGCGCATCATCAGCGCTTCGACCAGCAGTGCCATCACATCATGGTCGTCGGGAAAGTCGCTGTACACAAGCCGCATCGCGGCGGCATAGGCGTCACCCCACCGTTCGAATTCCTCGGGGCTCACCCGGTGCGGCTTCTGGAAGCGGGCGGCCAACGCCTCGATCAGCCGCTTCTCGATTTCGTTGGCGGCAACCGCATTGGCCCGCGCAAGCTGGACATGCTCGAAGCAGCGCTTGGCCGCGCTGCCGGCCTCGGCCTCGCCATGCTCCTTCCAGGTCAGATTGTAGAAAGGTCCGGCGGCATAGGCGATGCCCCAATGAACCATCGGACAGTCAGGATCCGTCTCCAGCGCCTTCTGAAAACACTTGATGCCTTCCTCATGGTTGAAGCCGTAGCACCAGTTGAGGCCGATATCGAACCAACGCTGGGTTTCTGCCGAGCGAGTGGAGATGGGGCGGCGGTAGGTGCCGAGGTCGAAGCGGTCCATGTCTTCCATTCAAGTTTGGGCTGTTGTTCTAGATATTGCCACCACTGCTAGCTGGTCCTTACGCGGCGCTTCATTTTTGCCAGCCGGCTAGCTCTGGCAGGTCGTCGAGCCAACTTTTTTCCGTCATCAAGACATCGCCGGGCTGCGGGTCAGTGGCGTTTTGAATGAGCCAGTCCATCCACTTCCGATAGGCAGCCGGGTCCAACTGAGGCGGCAACACCTTGGCCTTGGCCAGCATGCGTTTGCGGAAACTCACCTGCCTGCGGAGTTTGGTCGTCGTGAATTTGATGGCCTTGCCCTGGTATTCGACCGTCCAGCGCTCATCGCCATGGCTGGTCAGCCTGTCGATGGCGAAACCGACGTCCACCGGCCTATCCCGCCACGGAAGCTCGATGGCATTCTTCCTCAGATCGAGTGCCCATCGCCTGTAGTCGGTTCCGGCACGCTGGGGCGGCAGCACCCCAGCCTGTTCGAGTATCTTCCTGCGGAAGGTCGGCTGCTTCTTGAGCTGGCCTGTCGTCAGCTCGACGCGATGCCCACGGAATTCGACATGCCATCGGATCCTCCCATTGCCGAAATACTTCACCAGCCTGTCGATGACGAACTCGTCATCGGAGAGCGTCAAGCAGCCCTCCTTGATGCTTTCGAAAATGTACTGGCTGTCAGTGAGCATGACGCGGCATTGTGCTGGAACCTTCATGAAGCTTAGCGAGTAGCACGCGCCGGCGGCAACGATCTTTTTCGCTCCGGGAATCTCGACCGGCTCAATTGCGGGCAACTGCGGGTAGCGCCCGTAAAAGCCCGGTACTGTGCGTAACTGACATAGCGATGCAGATGAAAACGATGCCAAATTGGCGTGCTAAATCATCGGTTTGCTTGTGGGATTTTGGCTGGGGAACCTGGATTCGAACCAGGACTAACGGAGTCAGAGTCCGTGGGTCTACCGTTAACCTATTCCCCAGCAGGCGCGGTCATGAACCGTGCGGGCCGAGCGGGCAAGCCGCTGTGAGCGCTGCCTTGTAGCCGCCAGCGGAAAATAGTCAAGCCTGCTCTGTGGTTCAATGGCAGGTTTCGTCAGGTGATTTCAGACACCACTCTTCAGATGCCGGCGCGCGGCCCCCAGTCCAATCCCGCGCCTCAAGGCTCCGTCCGGCTGAACTGCGAGCGTTCGAAGAACAGCACCACCCCCAGGCCCAGAATCAGCGGGATGATCAGGTAGAACAGCCGGAACACCAGCAGCGCCGCCAGCACGCCGACCGGATCCATGTCCGACAGGCCGGCGAGAAACACCACCTCGAACACGCCGAGCCCGCCCGGCGCATGCGAGATCTGTGCGATCGAGAAGGAGACGAGGAAGACGCCGAGAATGACGAAATAACCGGGATTGTGGGCTGCTGGCAGGGCAAAGAAGATGATCGCGGCGGCGGCCAGCAGTTCGATCGGGCCGATCAGCAACTGCCGGGCGACGATCGGCAGCGCCGGATAGTGGAGCTGAAAGCTGGCGATCTTCAGCGGGCGCAGATGCAGCCAGCTGCCGAAGACATAGGCGGCGACGAGCAGCAGCATCGCGATACCGGCCGCTTCCGACAGGCCATGATGAGCGATGCCGGAAAACCGGTCGAGTACCTCTGGCTCGAACACCAGAACGAGGCCAGAGGCGAGAATCGTCGATAGCACGAAGGTGATCCAGCAGATCGCCACCAGCACGCCGACATCCTGACCGGTCAGGCCTCTGGTGCCGTAGGCGCGATAGCGGATGACGGCGCCGGAAAACACCGAACCGCCAATGTTGTGCGACAGCGCATAGGTCGTGAAGGAGCACAGCGTGACGAACAGCCACGACACGCGCTTGCCGATATGCAGGAGCGCGATGTGGTCGTAGCCGGCAAGCGAGGCATAGGCGATGACCGAACACAGCGCGGCAAGGACCCAACCCCGGGTCGGAATGGCCGTGATACCGTCCCAGACGTCGTCGAGGGAAACGCCGCGCAGTTCGTGCCAGAGCAGCAGCAGCGAGAAGATCACGGCGGCGATGCCGACAACCGGCCAGAAATAGCGTCTCCAGTTCATTGCCTGCCAATTCATTGCCTGACTGCCATGCGTTGCGGGGCCGCTTCCTTTTCCGTGGCTGGTGGGAGGCCGGCTTGCCGGATTCTTCCGCTCATTTCAGAAATGCCTCATCGAAGCCGGCTATTCAACCGCGAACCCTTGTCGCAGCGGCGGCCGGCAAGATTTGTCCGTCGTGAGCGGCCGAAAGAGATGCCGGCAGGCGTAGCGCCGGCATCTGCGGCGTGCGGGTTCATTACGCGGCCGCACCGGAACGGCGGTTTGCGGCCTGCCGGCAAAATTCGGCACGCGGCTCTTGGTGATCGGGCGCGGCGCTGTTAGTCTGGCGGCAACTTAAAACACTGAAGCGCCTGCTGCGTCCATCATAGGTTCGCGCGGCGCCGGAAGGAACGACAGTGGAAGACCACGACACCGGCGCCGGCGCGCCGGAGGTGGGCGTGTCCAGCGCTTCCCAGCGGTCGGCTGGCCCGGGGAACGCAAGCTGGCAGCAACGTCGCCCGACGGAGCTCCGCTCCGCGGACGGGCAGGCGGGCGACGCACCCCACAAAGGCAAGCCCAAGAAGCGGCGCAAGCGAAGGCGCGGGCGCAAGGTTTTTGCGCGCGACGAGGCACGTCCCACGGAGAATCGATCGCCGGCGCCGGGCAAAGCCGGTGTCCCGGCGGCGGAGTCCCACAGACCGGCGGAATCGGTGGTCTCGCCCGCCGCTGTAGTGCCACGGCCGGAACAGAGCGCCCGTCGGCCGCCGGTCCAGGAGCTTCCGGTGTTTGCGGCGCTTGACCTCGGCACCAACAATTGCCGGCTGCTGGTGGCCGTGCCGACGCGGCATGGCCAGTTCCGCGTCATCGACGCTTTTTCTCGCATCGTCCGGCTGGGCGAGGGGCTCACCGCCAATGGCCGGCTCGGCCAGCCGGCGATGGACCGCGCGGTCGAGGCGCTGAAAATCTGCGGCGACAAATTGCGCAACCGCAAGATCAGAAAAGCCCGGCTGATCGCCACCGAGGCCTGCCGCACGGCCGAAAACGGCGTCGAGTTCATCGACCGTGTCGAACGCGAGGCCGGCCTGAAGCTTGAGATCATCGACCGCCAGACCGAGGCGCGGCTGGCGGTGTCCGGCTGCGGCTCGCTGGTCGAGCGCGACACTCAAGGCGTCGTCCTGTTCGATATTGGCGGTGGTTCGTCGGAAATCGCGCTCATCGATCTCGCAGGCCGCCGTTCGCCAAGGCTGGCCAATCACATCGTGTCGTGGACGTCGCTGCCGGTCGGCGTCGTCTCGCTGGCCGAGCGCTTTGGCGGTCGCACGGTGACGCGCGAGATCTTTGCCGCCATGGTCGACGACGTTGCCGGCCGGCTGGCCAGCTTCGACGGTCGCGATCGGCTGAGCCATCTCAAGGCCAGCCCGAATTTCCATCTGCTGGGTACGTCAGGCACTGTGACGACGCTGGCCGGTGTCCACCTTGAGCTCGAGCGCTATGATCGCCGCCGTGTCGACGGGCTGTGGATGGACCGCGACAGCGTCGATCGCATGGTCGAAAGACTGGTTGGCTGGGATTTCCAGCAGCGCTGCGCCAACCCTTGCATCGGTGCCGATCGCGCCGATCTGGTGCTGGCCGGCTGTGCTATCCTCGAAGCAATCCGCGGCGTGTGGCCGTCCGAGCGGCTGCGAGTCGCCGATCGTGGCCTGCGCGAAGGTATTTTGAGCGAACTGATGGCCGATGATGGCGTCTGGCGCAACGATGGGCGTGGCAGAGCGTGAGCCCGAACCGAAGAAATAAGCAATGACGAAGAAACCGGAAAAACCAGGGTCCGCCAGCATTCGTGTGCTGAAGACGCGGATCAAGAAGAAGAGCGGGCTGAAGGAATCGTCGCGCCGCTGGCTGCAGCGCCACATCAACGATCCCTATGTCCAGCGCTCCAAGGCTGACGGCTATCGCTCGCGCGCGGCCTACAAGCTGATCGAGATCGACGACAAGCATCATCTGCTGAAACCCGGCATGAAGGTGATCGATCTTGGTGCGGCCCCCGGCGGCTGGTGCCAGGTTGCGGCCGCGCGGACGAAATCGACGGCCGACAAGCCGCATGTCATCGGTATCGATTATCTCGAAATGGACGCCGTGCCCGGCGCGCCGGTGCTGTTGATGGATTTCCTCGATCCGCTGGCGCCGCAGAAGCTGGCCGAGGCGTTGGGCGGGGATCCCGATATCGTGCTGTCCGACATGGCGGCACCGACCACCGGCCACAAGCGGACCGACCATATCCGCACCATGCATCTGTGCGAGGTGGCAGCCGATTTCGCGCTGTCGGTGCTGAAGCCGGGCGGGCATTTCCTTGCCAAGACCTTCCAGGGCGGCGCCGAAAACGAACTGCTCTCCATGCTCAAGAAGAACTTCCGCTCCGTGCATCACGTCAAGCCGCCGGCGTCGCGGGATGAATCGGTCGAGCTCTATTTGCTGGCCAAGGATTTTAAAGGGCGAGAGGCCGGTCCGCCGCCAGGCGGATCGGAACGTCCAGTGGACGTTCCGAAGGACTCGAGCGCCCGGAGCCATAGCGAGGGGCCGGAGGACGACGAAACGTAAAGCCAGCCGCATCAATTGCCGGGCGGGCTCACCGTTTCCAGCGTCTTGGGCACGGTCAGCCGGCCATGGCCCGAGATGGCGTTGCCGGCATCGGGCGCCAGCCGCATGAACGACAGGGACGCGGCGGCGGAAATCGCCGCGACGACGAAGAACGCGGTGTGGAAATCCGCCAGTGTCAATGACCTGTCGTTCAGGCTCGTCGATACTTCCAGGATTCCGCCGGCCAGCGCCACGCCGAGCGCGACCGACAACTGCTGGAACACCGCTGTAATCGGCGTCGCCTTGCTGGTGTCTTCAGCCGAAACCTCGGCATAGGCGAGCGCATTGACGCCAGTGAAGAACATCGAGCGGATGAAGCCGCCGACGAGCAGCATGGCCAGCATCAAGAGATAGGGTGTGTCGGGTGTGAACAGGCCGTTGATGGCGATCGAGGCGGCGGCGACCAGCGAACCGACAACCAGAACGCGGCGGAAGCCAGCGACGCGGAAGATCAGCGCGGTGACGAATTTCATGCCGATGGCGCCGATTGCAGAGACGAAGGTGATCATGCCGGACTGGAACGGCGTCAGCCCAAAGCCGATCTGGAACATCAGCGGCAGCAGGAACGGCACAGCACCAATGCCGATGCGGAACAGCCCGCCGCCAAGCACCGAGGAGCGGAACACCTGGTTGTGGAACAATTCGAGCGCCAGCAGCGGGTTTTTGGCGTGGCGCGCATGCAGCAGATAGAGCGCGCCCGATACGAGGCCGACCGCTACGGTGAGGACACCGACGATTGGCGGCAGATAGGGCAAGCTGACCACCGACAGGCCGAACACCACGCCGGATGCCGCCAGCCCGCTCAGCACGAAGCCGATGAAATCAAGTGGTGGGGTCTGCGCGGGTTCGGTCTCCGGCAGGAAACGCGTCGCCAGCCAGATGCCGATCAGACCGATCGGCACATTGATCAGGAAAATCCAGTGCCAGGTGAAGTAGGTGGTGATGAAGCCGCCGACCGGCGGGCCCACCAGCGGTCCGACCAGCGCCGGAACGGTCAGCCAGGACATCGCCGCGACGAGTTCGCTTTTCGGTGTCGCGCGCACCAGCACCAGCCGCCCGACCGGCGTCATCATGGCGCCGCCGATGCCTTGCAGGAAGCGCGACACCACGAAAGCCGGCAGTGAACCGGAGAGGGCGCAGGCGATCGACCCGACGATGAAGACCGCGATCGCGGCGCGAAAGATATTCTTGGCGCCGAAACGGTCTGCCATCCAGCCGCTGATCGGAATGAAGATCGCCAGCGATACCAGATAGGCAGTCAGCGCCAGCTTGAGCGCGATCGGGCTGGTGTGGATGTCGACGGCGATCGCCGGCAGCGATGTCGCGATGACGGTCGAATCCATGTTTTCCATGAAAAGGGCGACCGCCAGTATAAGCGGAATGGTGCGGTTCAAGGAACGCGTCCAGACTTGAATGTTGCGTTGCCGGTTGCATGTCGGCCTTGAGGCGGGCGGTTACCATGCCTTCGCCGGCATGTCGCATTAATTTGCTGTCACTTTTGTGCGACCGGCAACCACAGGTCGCATCCCTTCGCCGAAAAGTCACCTTTCCGGGAGCGTGAAATCATCGGCTTTTCATCGGCGCCCGGACGTGGTACCAGCCAGCGCCAATCCTGAAAGGGAAGAAACGAGTCGGCGCTGTCCATTCCGGTCCAGCGCTTTTTTGTATTCCCCCACCGCGTTTATATCGAGGGACTGGCTATGGCAAAAATCATCGAAACGTCCACCGGCGCATTGGCGCTGACCTTTGACGACGTGCTGCTGCAGCCCGGTCATTCCGAGGTCATGCCCGGCGAAACCGATGTACGCACCCGCATCGCCGGCGACATCGACCTCAATGTGCCGATCCTGTCGGCGGCTATGGACACCGTCACCGAGGCGCGGCTTGCCATCGCCATGGCCCAGGCCGGCGGCATTGGCGTCATCCACCGCAATTTCTCGCCGGCCGAACAGGCCGAGCAGGTGCGGCAGGTCAAGAAATTCGAGTCCGGCATGGTGGTCAATCCCGTTACCATCGGCCCCGACGCGACGCTCGCCGACGCGCTGGGCCTGATGCGCAGCTATTCGATCTCGGGCATTCCGGTGGTCGAGAACGGCGGCAGCGGCGGTCACAAGATCGGACGGCTGATCGGCATCCTGACCAATCGCGACGTGCGCTTTGCGTCCGATCCGGCGCAGAAGGTCCATGAACTGATGACCCGTGACAACCTGATCACAGTCAAGGAGAATGTCGACCAGGACGAGGCCAAGCGGCTTCTGCATCAGCACCGCATCGAAAAACTGGTGGTCGTCGACAGGCAGGGCAATTGCGTCGGATTGATCACCGTCAAGGACATCGAGAAGTCGCAGCTCAACCCGCACGCCAGCAAGGACTCGCAGGGCCGCTTGCGTGCCGCCGCCGCCACCAGCGTTGGCGATGACGGTTTCGAGCGCGCCGAACGCCTTATCGATGCCGGCGTCGACCTTCTGGTGATCGACACCGCGCATGGCCACTCGCAGCGCGTGCTCGACGCTGTCACGCGGGCGAAAAAACTATCCAACTCGGTCCGCATCCTGGCCGGCAACGTCGCCACCGCCGCGGGCACGCAGGCGCTGATCGACGCCGGGGCGGACGCCGTCAAGGTCGGCATCGGTCCGGGTTCCATCTGCACCACCCGCATCGTTGCCGGCGTCGGCGTGCCGCAGCTTTCCGCCATCATGTCGGCTGTCGAGACGGCGCACAAATCCGGCGTCTCGGTGATCGCCGATGGCGGCATCAAATATTCCGGCGATCTTGCCAAGGCGCTGGCCGCCGGCGCCAGTGCCGCCATGATCGGCTCGCTGCTGGCTGGAACCGACGAAAGCCCTGGCGAGGTCTATCTGCACCAGGGCCGCTCCTTCAAGGCCTATCGGGGCATGGGCTCGGTTGGCGCCATGGCGCGCGGCTCCGCCGATCGCTACTTCCAGGCCGAGGTGCGCGACACGCTGAAACTGGTCCCTGAAGGCATCGAGGGGCAGGTTCCCTACAAAGGACCTGTGTCTGGGGTGTTGCACCAGCTTGCAGGCGGGCTGAAAGCCGCTATGGGTTATGTTGGTGGCCGTGATCTTGCCGATTTCCGCGAGCGCGCCACTTTTGTGCGCATATCCAATGCCGGACTTCGTGAAAGCCACGCCCATGACGTCACGATTACCCGCGAAAGCCCGAACTATCCCGGCGGAGCCTGACCAGTACGGGATCGGGCGGAACCTGACGGCAACGATCCTGCGGCTATCGCGCCACGCAGGCGCGCTCTGTTTCCTGTCGGTGGTGGTTTTCATCGCCATGACGGCGCTGGAATTCTTCTATTTCCGCCAGTTGAGCGGCGGCTTGCCGTCACTCGACATGCGCATTTTAGGGTTTACGCCGGACGAAGGCATGGCCTGGCTGACGGCGCTCGGCCGGCGCGGCGGCGAGATCATTCTCGTCTGGCATTATCTGACCTTCGATCTGTTGCTCCCGGCGCTGTTGTCGGTCACGCTGGTCAGCCTCATCCTGGCCACCGGCCGGCGATTGAAGGCTTTCCGCGTGCTGCCGGCGCAGCTGCAGTCGATTTTCGCGTTGGTCCTGGTGCTTCCCTACACGCTTGCACATTACGTTCAGAACTTTGCGGTGGCGCGGCTTCTGTCCGATTTCCTGTCGGCCAACCCTGACTCGCTGTCTTTCGCCTCGGCGCTCACCGTTACCAAATTCGCGCTTTTCGCTATACCGGTGATCGTCATTGCCGCCTTCTGGCTGGCAGGCCAGAAACGCCAGGCCTGATGCCGCGCGGAAAGCACAGCCGGGTAGGGGACACTTGATGAACCAGACCACGATCTTCTGGCCTGTTCTGGCGCATGTGCTGCTGATCTACATCGTCTACTGCGTGTTGGGTCGCCGCAGATACGGCGCAGTCAGGTCAGGCGAGGCGAAACCCGGTCAGTTCAAGGTGCGTTCGACCGAGCCGGCCTCCAGCGTCACCGTTGCCGCCAATCTCACCAACCAGTTCGAATTGCCGGTGCTGTTCTATGTGCTGTGCCTGACGCTGCACCTGACCAACGGCGTCAACTATCTGACCCAGGCGCTGATGTGGATTTTCGTCGCGTCGCGCTATTTCCATGCCTGGATTCACCTGACCAGCAACAATCTGCTGCTGCGCAGCCGGTCATTCTTCGTCAGTGCGGTGATTCTTCTGCTGGGATGGATCTGGTTCGCGCTGCACCTGCTCGGCGCGGTCTGAGCAGAGCAGCTCTCCCTTCCCCATTTGCGGGAGAAGGAAAGAACGCTCGTCTACAGATCGAACACCGCTATCTTGCGTTTATCGAACTTGATGCCGATCTCGCCGCGCACCAGCTTGAGCGCGGCCTCGCCGAACACCGCGCGGCGCCAGCCCTGCAGGGCCGGTACGTCGGCTTCCTCGCCCTCGGCGGCGATACGGTCGATATCGTCGCTGGAGGCCAGCACCTTCGAGGCGACGCCTTCCTTTTCGGCGACGATCCGCAGCAGCACCTTCAACAGTTCCGCCGCGGCGCTCGAGCCCTCGGGCGGCTGGAAACTCTTTGGCAATTTCGGCATCTGCTCCTTGGGCAAGGCAAGTGCGGTGTTGACCGCGCCGAGCAGCGCCGTTGCCGTCGACGAGCGCTCCCAGCCCTTCGGTGTCGTGCGCAGCTTGCTGAGGGCTGCCGTGTCGCGCGGCGCCTGCTGCGCCACCTCGTAGATCGCGTCGTCCTTGAGCACGCGGCCGCGCGGGACGTCGCGTTCGCGCGCCTCGCGCTCACGCCACGCCGCAACGCCCTGCACGATCGCCAATTCCTGCGGTTTGCGCAGCCGCATCTTCAGCCGCTTCCAGGCGTCCTCGGGATGCGGATCATAGGTTTCGCGTGAGGTCAGCACCTCCATCTCCTCGTTGAGCCAATGGGCGCGGTTTTCCCGCTCCAATTCGGCGCTGAGGTGCTGATAGACCTCGATGAGATGCGTGACGTCGGCCAGCGCGTAGTCGAGCTGCTTGTCGGAAAGCGGCCGGTGGCGCCAGTCGGTGAAGCGCGACGACTTGTCGAGCCGCGCGCCGGTAATGCGCTGCACGAGCTGATCGTAGGAAACACTGTCACCGAAGCCGCAGACCATCGCCGCCACTTGCGTGTCGAACACCGGATGCGGAACCAGATCGCCGAGGTGGACGATGATTTCGATGTCCTGCCGCGCGGCGTGGAAGACTTTGACCACCGCTTCATTGGCCATCAGCCTGAAGAACGGCTTCAGGTCGATATCGGGCGCCAGCGGATCGATCAGCGCCGTCACGCCGGGTGCGGCCATCTGGATCAGGCACAGGATCGGCCAAAAGGTCGTTTCCCGAATGAATTCAGTGTCGACGGTGACGAAATCCGACTTTTCGAAAGCGGCGAGAACGGTCTCGAGTTCTTTCTGGGTGGTGATGACGTTCATCAAATCGCTTTTGACAGGAGTAAGGTCTTCCTAGATTTCAGCCGCCGGGGCTTTCGTCAAGCTTTGGCACCGCCATCATCAGGTTCCCGGACCATCGGAATCGTCGTTTCTCCTGGCCAGCCGCGCGAAAACCGTCGAAGTGCGCAGGAGCGCGGTGAAGCGGCCGCGCCTGCCTGCCGGCACACCGGACCGGGCCTGCATGCGGTAAAGGATGACGGCGATGAAGATCGCATAGACCACCGCGCTGAATACAAACAGGGCGCCCGGTCCGAAATACTGCATTGCCGTCGAGGCGGCGAACGGGCCGCCAATCGCGCCGAAGGAATAGAACAGCATCAGCGCCGCGTTGATCAGTACGAACTCGCCCGTGTCGGCGCGGTCGTTTGAATGCGCCGCCGACAGCGAATAGAGCGGCATGGCGAAACAGCCGAAGATGAAGATGAAGATGAAGTTGAGCGCCGGATTGCTGCCGGCGATGAACACCAGCGCCAGCGCCGAGAACATCGCGCAGCACGTCGTCATCAGCAGCACCCGGCGCCGGTCCCAGCGGTCGGAGAGGTAACCCAGCGGATACTGGATGATGGCGCCGCCGAAAATGCCGACGCTGACGAAGGTGACGACATCGGCGACCGACATGCCGATCTGCTCGGCATAGACCGGCGACAGGGTGCGAAAGGCGCTGTTGGTGACGCCGACGGCGATACAGCCGAAGCAGCCCAGCGGCGAAATCCGCCAGACGCGCGCCAGGTCGAGCTTGACCTCTTCGGGTGGTGCCGGGTTGGAGCGGTCGCCGAGCGACACCGGCACCAGCGACAAGGTGATCATCATCGACATGATGGCGAAGATGGCGAAACCGCCGGCGCCGAAGACCGGGATCAGGAACTGGGCTGATGTCACCGAACCGATGTCGACCATCCGGTAGATCGCCAGCACGCGTGCCCGGTCGTGATTGCCGACGCCGGAATTCAGCCAGCTTTCGACGATGGTGAACAGCCCGGCGAAGCAGAAGCCGCCGGCAAGGCGCACCGCGCACCACATCACCGGATCGATGACCAGCACCAGGAGCAAGGTGCCGACCGAGGCGATTGCCGCCAGCGCCGAAAACGCCCTGATATGGCCGACCGCCTTCATGATGCGAGTGATGGCCAGGCAGCCGAGCAGGAAGCCGGCGAAGTAGAAGGTGCCCATCAGGCCGATGTCGGAAGCCGAAAACCCTTCCTGCGCGCCGCGCAGCGCGATCAGCGTGCTCTGCAGCCCATTGCCGCCGAGCAAAATGCCGGCGGCGAGAAGGAGCGGGATCATCGGGCGGATGGAGGACATGAAGAGGCGATCACGTGTCGGTGATCCCTTCTTGGACCATCACCCTGGCCAACGCCAGCAGCAATTCCCTGCGCCAACAGGGATGATCGCTGTATTCGCCTGGATTCGTTTCCGCGTTTTGCTTGGTCAGCGCTCAAAGCTGCCTTCGACGTGACTGCCGATCGTCGGGCCACAGGCTGAGCCGCTCGGCTGCTCCCGTTGCGATGCCTATTCCTGCGAGGACTGCCACCAGCCCGACAATCAGGTTCGCGCTTACCTGTTCGCCCAGGAAGACAACACCAAAGATCGATGCCGTCACCGGATTAACCGCAACGGAGACGGCAACCAGTGTCGGCGACGCGCGCTCGAGCGCGAATGCCCAGAGGAAGAAAATGAAGGCGCCGCAAATTATGGCCAGATATGCGCTCGCGATCCACTGAGGTGCGCTGAGAGTGGCAAGTCGCGCGAAGCCTCCGTTCGAAACCACCAGGACCGATAGGCAGACCGCGCCCACGCCCATGCCAAACGCCACGAACGGGATTGGCGCGGTGCGGGATAGAAATGGTCTCGACCAGACGTTGTAGAGCGCCATGCAGAAAGCGGCCGCGACCATGAGAAGATCTCCGCGCCAGGCACCTGGGGGAGCAGTCGTCAGGCTCGTGCCGAGCGCTACGGCCACCCCTGCCATTGCGATCAGGACACCGACGATCTTGCGGATGGTCGGCGGCTCGATCCTCAGAACTGCCGCGGCAAGCATTGTGAGCAGAGGCAGTGTCGAAAGCGCAAGCGCACCTCGCGCGGCCGTTGTGTAGACAAGGGCTCCATTGAAGAGCACCGGAAACAGCCCGAAGAACAGAAGACCCAATGCACCAGTGCCGAGCCAGTCGCTCTTCGGCGGCCACCTGTCTCGTCGCCAGAGAGCTACGGCGGCCAAAACCAGAAAGCCGCCGCCGAACCGGACCGCACCGATAACGAGAGGATCGAGCGTGCCCGCGAGATATCGCGTTGCGCCAACGGCGGTACCCCCAAAAGCGCTGGAGAGAATCGCGGCGAGCACTCCTGTGATTTCCATGGTTCCTGACCTTGCCAACTCTGAACCACGGATATCGGGCAGGCGGGCCATAAGGAATCGAATAAGCTCAATGAGTTTGATAACATTCCACTATGAGCATCCCGAATCTCGATCCGGACCTTCTGCGGGCCTTCGTCGTCGTTGCCGAGCGCCTCTCGTTTACGCGAGCCGCCGAGCAGCTCAATAGAACGCAGGCGGCCGTCAGCTTGCAGGTGAAACGTCTTGAGGAGCGCATCGAGACCATCTTGTTCCGGCGCTCGACAGCCCGCGTTGAACTCACCGCCGCCGGGGAGGGCTTTCTGATCGATGCCCGCCGCATACTTGCTCTCAATGAGCAGGCGATTGCGCGTGTTTCCGGTCAGCAGGTGGCCGGACAGGTTCGCATCGGGGTCATGGAAGATTATGGCACCAAGATCCTGCCGCGCCTCCTTTCTGGCATCGCCGAGCGATTTCCGTTGGTGCAGGTCGAAATGGAGATCGGTCTCACCGCCCGGCTCCTGAAACGGCTTGGGTCGTCGTTCGACGCCGTCATCGCCATGCACCCGGAAGGCACAACCGAGGGGGATCTGATATGCCGCGAAAGGGCGATTTGGGCGGCGGCGGCGACGCGAGCCGTCGAGGAACTCGATCCGTTGCCGGTCGCTCTGTCGAGCCCCGATTGCCTGTTTCGCTCCTGGGCCATTGAGGCGCTCGACAAGGCAGGCCGGCCATGGCGTTTGGCCTATGTCAGTCCAAGCCTTTCAGCCACGGAGGCAATTGTCGAACAGGGACTGGCGGTCACCGTGGTCAAAGGCAGCATGCTTGCGCCTGGCCTGCGCGGCATCCATCCCGGCCGATATCTGCCGCCGCTGCCCGGAGCGGAGATCCGCCTTCATCGGGCCGAAACGTCTTCCGCCAGCGCCGTGCTGGTAATCGATCACCTTGCTCATCGCCTCCTTCTATCGGCGCTGGGCTCATAGGGCTATCCGAACTCGGAAGCAGTCGGTCAATCCCGGCTGGAATTTTGCATTTTCCGCGATGCGGCATGGATGACGAACGCTTCAATATCTTCCTTTGAGTAGCCGAGAAGCGTGCCTTCAAGTCTCGCCAGATCGTTCGATGTGAACGCGTCGAAGGCTTCTCCGCTGCGGCACATCCGGGACATCAGTAGGCTGAGCTTGCAGCGCCATTCCTCCGTCGGCAGGCAGTAGCAGCGTTCTTCCACGGACGTTTTGGGGTCAACCTGGGAAAACTTAAGGATGCGGCCTTCCTCGACAAACGGCCCGAAATCCGCGTCACCGATATCTTCGGCGCTCATGTTCGGCTCGGCCGCGAATGCAGCCATTGGCTTGTCGCCTCGAAGCATCAATTCCAACTCGCGGCCATTGTGTGGTCCGATCCCCTTTGGGCGAGCACGTTCAGGCACAAATCATCTCCAAATCGTGTGATGGCCGTATGGTCGCAAGTAACACTGCCAGCGGCAATGCCCGACGGTCGGCCCTGGCGCGAACTCTGAAGGTCGGACCAAGAGGCAATCGAGTGTCCGCTTGCCTTGACAAATCCGGCCTCCCATGCGCTTTTCGCGCAAATTTCAGGCCGGGCGGTGATGCTTCGGCCCCAGCACCCCGGACTTTACCAATGACAATGCACCGTTACCGCAGCCATACCTGTGCCCAGTTGAGGAAGAGCGACGTCGGCTCGACCGTTCGCCTGTCGGGCTGGGTGCATCGCGTGCGCGATCATGGCGGCCTGCTCTTCATCGACCTGCGCGACAATTATGGCCTGACCCAGATCGTCGCCGATCCGGATTCGCCTGCCTTCAAGGTCGCCGAAACCGTGCGCGGCGAGTGGGTCATTCGGGTCGACGGCGAGGTCAAGGCGCGCTTGCCCGAGACCACCAACGCCAATTTGCCGACCGGCGAGATCGAGATATTCGCCCGCGAGATCGAGGTGCTGTCGGCGGCCAAGGAATTGCCCCTGCCGGTGTTCGGCGAGCCCGACTATCCCGAGGATATCAGGCTGAAATACCGTTTTCTCGACCTGCGCCGCGAGACGCTGCACAAGAACATCATTGCGCGGACAAAAATCATCGCCGAAATGCGCAAGCGCATGGGCGATGTCGGCTTCACCGAATTCTCGACGCCGATCCTGACTGCCTCGTCGCCGGAAGGCGCGCGCGACTTCCTGGTGCCGTCGCGCATCCATCCCGGCACCTTCTACGCGCTGCCGCAGGCGCCGCAGCAATATAAGCAGCTGATCATGGTGTCGGGTTTCGACCGCTATTTCCAGATCGCGCCCTGCTTCCGCGACGAGGACCCGCGCGCCGATCGTCTGCCCGGCGAATTCTACCAACTCGACCTCGAAATGAGCTTCGTCGAGCAGGACGACGTGCTGTCGACCATGGAACCTGTCATGCGCGGGGTCTTCGAGACCTTCGCCAACGGCAAGCCGGTGACGCAGAAATTCCAGCGCATTCCCTATGATGTCGCCATGCGCAAATACGGTTCCGACAAGCCGGACCTGCGCAACCCGATCGAGATGCAGGCCGTTTCCGACCATTTTCGCGATTCCGGCTTCAAGGTGTTCGCCAACATCCTGGCCAACGACCCGAAGGCCGAAGTGTGGGGCATTCCCGCCAAGACCGGCGGCAGCCGCGCCTTCTGCGACCGCATGAATTCCTGGGCGCAGGGCGAGGGCCAGCCGGGGCTGGGCTATATCTTCTGGCGCAAGGAGGGCGACAAGCTCGAAGGCGCCGGCCCGCTCGCCAAGAACATCGGCGAGGAGCGCACCGAGGCGATCCGCCTTCAGCTCGGCCTTGCCGATGGCGACGCCGCCTTCTTCGTTGCAGGCGACCCGAAGAAGTTCGTCTCCTTTGCGGGGGCTGCGCGCACCCGTGCCGGCGAGGAGCTGAACCTGGTCGATCGCGAGCGTTTCGAACTGTGCTGGATCGTCGACTTCCCGTTCTTCGAGTGGAACGAGGAAGAAAAGAAGATCGACTTCGCCCACAACCCGTTCTCAATGCCACAAGGCGGCATCGATGCGCTGAATGGCGAGGACCTGCTCGGCATCAAGGCGTTCCAGTACGACATGGTCTGCAACGGGTTCGAGATCGCCAGCGGCGGTATCCGCAACCATCTGCCCGAAACCATGGTCAAGGCGTTCGAGACGGTCGGGCTGGATCGCGCCACGGTCGAGGAGCGCTTCGGCGGCCTCTATCGTGCCTTCCAGTATGGCGCGCCGCCGCATGGCGGCATGGCCGCCGGTGTCGACCGCGTCGTCATGCTGCTGCTCGGCGCCAAGAACCTGCGTGAGATCACCATGTTCCCGATGAACCAGCAGGCCTACGATCTGTTGATGAACGCACCGTCGGAAGCGAGCCCGCAGCAGCTTCGCGAGCTGGCGCTGCGCGTTGCCGTGCCCAAGAAGGACGCCTGATCGCGCTTCGGGCGATGCCTTAAAGAACCGCCCGAACCGATTCTTTCGATTCGCTAATCCCGACAAAAAAAGCCCGGCATGCCGGGCTTTTCGCATACTGAGATCGCTTCGATCAGTCTTCGTTGGCCTTGACGGTGACGCCGAGCGTCTTCGGCAGGTCGAGCGGGTTGGACATGGCGCCCGCCATGATCAGTGCGAACGGCACGGATGCCGGCGGCTCGGCCGAGATTTCGAGGCTCTTCGGATCGTCGAGGAATTTGCTGACCGCGGCCGTAACCTGCGCCGTCAGTTCTGGGTTGTTGAGCTGCGCCATGCCGAACGGCACTATCGCCTTGGCCTGGTTGGCGATGTCCTTGCCGGACATGCCTTGCTGCTTGCCGACATAGTCCAGCACCTTGTTGGTCAGCGAATCGTCGTCGAAGCGGATCGAGGCGCTGTTGAACGAAAGCTGCTGCAACAGGCCGAGCATGGCCATGCCTTGCGCCGAATTGTCGGCCCCTTCAGGCTGTGCCGCCATCTTCTTCTGCATTTCCTGCAGCGACTTGATAAATTCCAGCGTGTAGCCGCCGAGATTGAAGGTCATGCCGAGCGTGCCGGCATTCTCGACCGAGATGTCGTATTTCGACAGTTCCATCTTGCCGTCCGTGGGCTGCCAGGTGCCGGCCATTTCGAGATTGCCCGCGATGTTCTGGTAGCCGAGCGCGTTGATGACTTCCTTGGACTTGGGATCGTCCACCAGCGTCAGGTCGGCGTTGAATTTCTCCGTGGTGGCGGTGAATTCCATTGCCTTGCCGTCCGCCGGCGGCGTGATTTCGATGGCAAGCCCGTCCATCGAGAAGGCGGTCTTGTCGGCGACCTTGACGGTCATGTTCGAGAGTTCGGCGGACTTGTACATCATCAGCGAGCCGAGCGGGCCGGTGGCGCCGTCGGCCGGAACTGTCATGTCATGGATGACGAAGGGGCTGAGGTCGAGGGTGACGCCGTCCTTGCTGTGTGTGAAGGCAGCCGTCGATACGGTGGCGATGTCATAGCCGCCATTTGCCTCGGTCACACCTTCGAGTTTGACGTCGCCGATGGGAAGCGCTTCCTTCTCCGCCGCCGGTTTGATGGCAACGCCCTGCAGCACCATGCTGGTGTTGTCGCCGGTCACGCCGGTCCAGGTGATGTCGACACCTTGTGCGACAAGCGCGGCCTTCAGCCGGTCGGCCACTGCCGTATCCTGTGCGAGGGCCGCATTTAGCGGCAGCGTGAGCAAGAAGGTCGAAAGGGCTAATTTCCTAAGAGTTGAGCGTTTGATTGTCATCGCAAGGTCCCTGAGAGTGTCCTGAAATTGTTTTTTCAATTATTTGCGCCATCACCATTCCGTGACGAACTGGACCGGAAAAAGGCGTGTCCCGGCACAATGGTCAAAAATCGCGGTGAAAGGCAAACCTGATCCCGCCGTCTTTGCGCAAACCGGTGAATTTGTCATGAAGAGCCGATAGCCGGATATCGTCACGCTTGGCCATAGAACCCGCATGTAACAGCCTGATGTTGGCCGACATCCCCCGCGGTGCGGTTTCATGTTGCAGAAGGGCCGGTATCTCTGTCGGGCTCTTGCCGCGAATCACCCGCTCGGCTAGTCCGAGCCCATGGGAAAAAGGCTTTTGCCGCCTGAAAATGGCGGTGGCGATCATATCGAGCCGGTCGATCTGAAGAAGGCGCTGGAAGAGCGCTATCTCGCCTATGCGCTGTCGACCATCATGCACCGGGCGCTGCCCGACGTGCGCGACGGACTGAAGCCGGTCCATCGCCGCATCATGCACGCCATGCGCCTGCTGCGGCTCAACCCCGACCAGGGCTTTGCCAAATGCGCCCGCATCGTCGGCGAGGTGATGGGCAAGTTCCACCCGCATGGCGACCAGTCGATCTATGACGCGCTGGTGCGGTTGGCGCAGGATTTTTCGATGCGCTATCCCCTGGTCGACGGGCAGGGCAATTTCGGCAACATCGACGGTGATAACGCCGCCGCCATGCGCTACACCGAAGCGCGCATGACCGATGTGGCGACCGAACTGTTGTCCGGCATCACCGAGGATGCCGTTGATTATCGGCCGACCTACAATGAAGAAGACGAGGAGCCGGTGGTTTTGCCCGGCGCCTTTCCGAATCTGCTGGCCAACGGCTCGTCCGGCATCGCGGTGGGCATGGCGACATCGATCCCGCCCCACAACGCCGCGGAGCTTTGCGATGCCGCACTTCACCTGATCGAAAACCGGGACGCGCCGGTGGCGAAGCTGATGGACTTTGTCCAGGGGCCGGATTTCCCGACCGGCGGTATCATCGTCGACAGCCGCGCCTCGATCCTCGAAGCCTACGAAACCGGCCGCGGTGGCTTTCGCGTGCGCTCGAAGTGGTTCCAGGAGGACCAGGGCAGGGGTACCTGGAGCATCGTCGTCACCGAAATTCCCTATGGCGTGCAGAAGGCGCGGCTGATCGAGAAGATCGCCGAGCTGCTGATGGCGCGCAAGCTGCCGCTGCTCGAGGACATCAGGGACGAAAGCGCCGAGGACATCCGCGTCGTGCTGGTGCCGAAGAGCCGTTCGGTCGACCCCGGCATCCTGATGGAATCGCTGTTCAAGCTCACCGAACTCGAAAGCCGCTTCCCGCTCAACATGAATGTGCTGTCGCGCGGTAAGGTGCCCAATGTGCTGTCGCTGAAGGGCGTGCTGCAGGAATGGCTCGAGCATCGCCGCGACGTTTTGGTCCGCCGCTCGAAACACCGCCTCGGTGAGATCGAACGGCGCCTGGAAATCCTTGCCGGTTACCTGATCGCCTACCTCAACATCGACGAGGTGATCAGGATCATCCGCGAGGAGGATGAGCCAAAGCAGGTCATGATGGCCCGTTGGTCGCTCACCGACACCCAGGCCGAAGCCATCCTCAACATGCGGCTGCGCGCTTTGCGCAAGCTGGAAGAATTCGAGATCCGCAAGGAATTCGACGGACTGAGCGCCGAGAAGAAGCAGATCGAGGCACTGCTTGCTTCGAACGAGAAGCAGTGGGCGACGATCAAATGGGAAGTCACCAACATCCGCGACAAGTTCGGTCCGGAGACCGAACTCGGCAAGCGCCGCACCCAGTTCGCCGACGCGCCCGAGCATGATCTGACCGACATCGCACATGCCATGATCGAGCGCGAGCCGGTCACCGTCGTCGTCTCGGAAAAGGGCTGGCTGCGGGCGATGAAGGGGCATCTGGCCGATCTCTCGACGCTGACCTTCAAGGAGGGCGACAGCCTCAAGCTCGCCTTCCATGCCCAGACCACCGACAAGGTGCTGGTCTTCACCACCGGCGGCAAATTCTACACCATCGGCGCCGACCGGCTGCCTGGCGGGCGAGGCCATGGCGAGCCGATCCGCATCATCGTCGACATGGACAATGACCAGGACATCGTCACCGCCTTCGTTCACGACCCAAAGCGCAAGCTGCTGCTGGCCTCGCACGACGCCAACGGTTTCATCGTGCCGGAGGAGGAAGTCGTCGCCAACACCCGCAAGGGCAAGCAGGTGATGAACGTCAAGGCGCCGGACGAAGCCAAGCGCTGCATCCCGGTCACCGGTGACCATCTCGCCATCGTCGGCGAGAACCGCAAGATGCTGGTGTTCGCGCTCTCCGAGATTCCGGAAATGGGCCGCGGCAAGGGCGTGCGGCTGCAGAAATACAAGGATGGCGGCCTTCTCGACCTCAAGCCGTTCACGCTGGAGACCGGCCTATCCTGGCAGGATTCGGCCGACCGCACTTTCATCCGGTCGCGTGAGGAACTGACTGAGTGGATCGGCGCCCGCGCCTCAGCCGGACGCATGGTGCCGAAGGGATTCCCGAGGACGGGGAAATTTGGGTAGCGGCAGTTTTCAGGTTTGAAAATCTCAGGCGCTAGCAATCCTTCACACCCCCCTCTGTCCTGCCGGACATCTCCCCCGCAAGGGGGAGATCGGAAGCTTCGCCCTTTCTGCCCGCTTTCCAATGTTGGCGATTTGCGAAAGCCGACATGACAGCCAATCTCCCTCCTTGCGGGGGAGATGTCCGGCAGGACAGAGGGGGGTGCTGGCCCGCGGCGACGCCAATGGCGCGCGCAACTCCATCACCATTTGGACTATCGTCACGATTGCTGCACTATATCAGTGCATAGACAGGAGGGGTGTTTGGGAGAGCCAGGCGTTTGAAGGAAGCAAAAGTCCAGAAACCGGAACGGCAGCAACGCCTGTTCGGCCTGTCGACGCCGCTCAGGTCCGCCGTCATCCCGCCGCTGTCGGCGGCGCGCTGGCTGCTGGTGCTGATCGTCGCCGCCGGCGTTTATTTCTTCCACGGCTTCCTGTTTCCGGTGCTGGCGGCGCTCGTCATCGCTTTCGCCAGCTGGCCGCTCTACCGCCGCCTGCTTGTCGCGGTCAGTGGCGACCGCACCATCGCCGCGACCTTAGCCATCCTCTTCATCCTCGCCTTCCTGGTGATCCCGATCGCGCTCGCCGGCACCTATGCGATCAACGAGGTCCGCGAATGGGTCGCCTGGGCGATCGAGACCAACCGTCATGGCGCGGTGACACCGCACTGGATCGCCACGCTGCCTGTCGTGGGCGAGTGGCTGAACCAGCAGTGGACGACCAATTTCGGCCATCCGGGCGGCATTGGTGAACTGATCCAGCTGGTCAGCGGCGCCAATATCGGCAGCATCTATCGCGGTGTGCTGGCGGCCGGCGGCAGCGCTTTCGGCCTGCTGTTGACGCTTTTGTTCATGATGATCGCGCTGTTCTTCGCCTATCGCGACGGCGAGCATTTTGCCGGCCAGGTCGACCGTCTCGGCGAGCGCATCCTGCCGACCAGATGGGAGCGGATCTCGCGCGTCGTGCCGGCAACGATCTCGTCGACGGTGACCGGCATGACGGTCATCGCCATCGGCGAAGGCCTGGTGCTGGGCATTGCCTACTGGCTGGCCGGCGTGCCGTCACCGGTAACACTCGGCGCCCTGACCGGCGTCATGGCGCTGATCCCCGGCGGTGCACCGCTGTCCTTCACGCTGGTCTCGATCTACCTCGCCGCCAGCGGGTCGCCGATGGCCGGGCTGGCGCTGTTCATCTGGGGCGCGGTCGAGCTGTTCATCGTCGACAAGACATTGCGCCCGAAGCTCGTCGGCGGGCCGATAAAACTGCCCTTCCTGCCGACTTTTTTCGGCCTGATCGGCGGCGTCAAGACCATGGGGTTTCTCGGCCTGTTCATCGGCCCGGTGCTGATGGCGCTGCTGGTCGCGATCTGGCGCGAATGGCTGCGCGAGGTCGAACTGGCCGACGACATCATCCCCGGCTCGCCAGCCGAAATCGAAGCCGGTCCGCAAATCGAGGCCCTGCCGGAACCTGACGTGGCGAAGAAGGCCAGCGCCTGATTTCAACACACCTCAGACCGGATGTTGCACCGCAAGGTCGCCACGCCGCTTGCGTCCCTCGTGAAGTTGCCACAGCGAATGCGCGACCAGTGTGACGATCAGGATCCCGCCGCCGATCAGACTGTTGCGCGTCGGTGTTTCGGCAAAGATCATCCACACCCAGACTGGCGCCAGCACGGTTTCAAGCAGGTAGAACATCGCCACTTCAGGGCCCGAAATGTATTTCGGCCCGGTGGCAAGGCAGAAGAATGCTATCGGCATGATGACGGCGCCGTTGAGGATGATCCACCATGGCGCCTCCACCTGAAAGCCGGTCTTGGAGACCATGAACGCCGCCAGCCCTAAAGGCAGGACGACGCCGATCAGTGAGGTAAAGCCCATATCCTTGCCGCTGGCGCGCGAGATGGTGATGGCGCAGGCGATCAAAAAGGCCGAACACAATGCCATCAGGTCGCCGAACAGATGTCCGGTGCCGACGGAATCGCCGACGATGATGACGACGCCGACAATCATCATGGCCAATGCCGCAAGGGTCAGCGGCCGCGGCCGCTCCTTCAGGAACACCCATGAAAGCAGCGCGGCGAACATGGTTGTGAAGGCCAGGATGAACACCAGGTTGGCGGTCGAGGTGTTGTAGACGCCTGTGATGAACGCAATCGCGCCGAGCCCGTAGATCGCGGCAACGATCAGGCCCGACCAGCCAGGTATCAGCTGCGGCGCATTCTTGCTGAATGAGCGCCAGATGGTCCACATGATCAGTGCCGCGGCCAAGGTGCAGCCGGTGCGCAGCAGCAAGATTGTCCACGCCTCGCCATGGGCGAGCCGGATCAGCGGGATATCCACGGTCAGCGTCAGCCCGCCAAATGCGGTGAGCAGAAGTCCTTTGGTGTGAGTATCGTGAGACGACATGCAGCGACTTTCACAATGAATTCGGGAGAGGATGGCGGACCGGCGCAATCTCACGCTCTCCGCCACCAGCGGAAAGACCAGCATCGTCTCGATTGAAAATGTTTAAGCCCGGACTTGGGAAAGACTAATCAGCGCGCGACCGCTTCGTTGGTGTAGCGCTCCCAGCCCTTCGGGCCGAGATGCTCCTGCGGCATGAAGCGCATCTTATAATTCATCTTGCGCGAGCCGTTGACCCAGTAGCCGAGATAGACATGGGGCAGGCCCATCGCCCTGGCGCGGGCGATGTGGTCGAGGATCATGAACGTGCCGAGCGACCGTTCCTCGAAATCGGGATTGAAGTAGGAATAGACCATGGACAGGCCGTCGGCCATCTTGTCGGTGAGCGCCACCGCGATCAGCTCGCCCTGTCCCTTGCCGGTGATGAACGTATCGGGTCCACGCCGCCGGTACTCGATCACCTTGGTGTCGACATGGGTATCCTCGACCATCATCGCATAGTCGAGCACCGTCATGTCGGACATGCCGCCACGGCGGTGGCGGGCGTCGAGATAGCTGCGGAACAGGGAATATTGTTCGGTCGAAGGCTCGGCATTGTGCATGTGGCCGACGAGGTCGGAATTGTGCTGCAGCACGCGCTTCATGTTGCGGCTGGCGACGAATTCCTGGGCGAGGATGCGTACCGAAACGCAGGCGCGGCAGGTCTCGCAGGCCGGCCTGTAAGCGATATTCTGCGAGCGCCGGAAGCCGCCTTGCGTCAAGAGGTCGTTCATCTCCGCCGCCTTGTCGCCAACCAGGTGCGTGAACACCTTGCGCTCGAACTGGCCGTCGAGATAGGGGCACGGCGATGGCGCGGTCAGGAAGAACTGCGGCGACTGGGTCGGATGCTGCGTCATCGAGCCTTGGAAACACTCCTTCGAATCGCTCTACCTTTGGCGCGGACGGCGAAAAATTCAACAGGATTGTGTGGGCGTGGTCGACTCGACGCCTTCACATTTGTGCTCAATCAGTTGCGACTGCTCTTCAGAGGGCCGTTTCAGCGGTCGGTGCGGCTGACGACCGTGCCAAGCAAAAGATCGTGCAAGGTGCGCTTGCGGTCGGAAAACAGCGTCACCAGCAGGACGAGCGGCGACAGGATGACATTGCCGGCCCAGAACAGCACCGAATGGACGACCGCGGTGAGGCCGTCGATCGGCCTGCCGTCGAGCCGGTCAAGGCGGATGCCCATCATCTTCATGCCCGTGGTGGCCTGGTCGGTGCTGCCCAGCGTGTTCCAGATGTAGAGGATGGCGACGGCCGGTACCAGGATGCCGAACAGCATCCAGCCAAGCCCGAGGGTCAAAAGCCCGAGGAAGAACACCAGAATGGCAAACGGAATGGTAAGCAGCGCGACGATGACATAGTCGATTACGAAAGCCAGAATGCGCTTCGTGCGCACACCGTCATAGGCCCTGACATCGTCGAGCCTACTGGTGATGATTTCGCCGTCGAGAACGCGCGCGTCCATGTCATTTCCTCGTAACAGGTCCGACATAGGGTGCGGACCGCTCAGCCATGAAATGGTGAAGGCCTGTGGCGGAATCAAGATCGGGCTTCTTGCGGTGCGCCGGCCTTCAAGGCGCCAGGCGCAATCTGAACCGGTTGAATTTGCGGCGCGGATAGCATTAGCTTGCTGCGGCGCAGCAAAAGCGCACATGGCAGGGGACGGGGCAATATGGACTACGACATGCTGGTCATCGGCAGCGGCCCTTCCGGTCGCCGGGCCGCGGTGCAGTCGGCCAAGCTCGGCAAGTCGGTGCTGGTGGTCGATCGCGGCCGGCGTCTGGGCGGTGTCTCGGTGCATACCGGCACCATCCCGTCGAAAACGCTGCGCGAAACTGTGCTCAACCTTTCGGGTTGGCGTGAGCGCGGCTTCTACGGGCGCGGCTACCGGGTCAAGCAGGATATCTCGGTCGGCGATCTGGTCGAGCGCCTGCACAAGACGCTCGACCATGAGGTCGAGGTGCTGCAGCACCAGTTCATGCGCAACACGGTCAAGAGCGCCCGGGCTGCGGTGAAATTCCTTGGCCCCGACAAGGTCAGCCTGACCACCGACACCGGCGATTACAGCGAGGTCGGTTTTGCCAATGCGCTGATCGCGGTCGGCACCAGGCCGCACCGGCCGCGCGACGTGCCTTTCGACAAGACCCGCGTCTTCGACAGTGACGAGATGCTGGAGCTTGATCGCTTGCCGCGCACGCTGACCGTGATCGGCGCCGGCGTCATCGGGGTCGAATATGCCACGATCTTTTCCGCGCTTGACGTGCCGGTAACCTTGGTCGAGCCGCGCAACTCCATCCTCGATTTCGTCGACCGCGAGATCGTCGACGATTTCATTCACCAGATGCGCGATCGTGGCATGACCATCCGGCTGGGCAGCGCGGTCAAGGAAATCCGCTCCAAGCCTGATGCCGCCGAGGTGGAACTGGCCGATGGCCGCACTATCCGTTCCGAGGTCGTGCTCTACGCCGCCGGTCGCACCGGCAATGTCGGCAGCCTGGGCCTCGATGTGGTCGGTATCGACGCCGATTCCAGGGGCCGTATCAAGGTCGATCCGCATACGTTCCAGACCAGAGTGCCGAACATCTACGCCGCCGGCGACGTCATCGGCTTTCCGAGCCTGGCCTCGACGTCGATGGAGCAGGGCAGGGTGGCCGCCTGCCATGCCTTCGGCGTGCCTTTGCCGCCGCCACCAGAAACATTCCCCTATGGCATCTATGCGGTGCCGGAAATCTCGACGGTTGGCCAGTCCGAGGAACAGGTGCGTGAAAGCGGTGCGGCCTATGAGGTCGGCGTAGCGCGCTTTCGCGAAACCTCGCGCGGCCACATCATGGGCGTCAACACCGGTTTCCTGAAGCTGCTCTTTTCGATCGAAACGCGCCGTCTGCTCGGCGCGCACATCATCGGCGAGGGCGCCACCGAGCTCATCCACATCGGCCAGGCGGTGATCAATCTCGGCGGCACCGTCGACTTCTTCGTCAACAACACCTTCAACTATCCGACGCTTGCCGAAGCCTACAAGATCGCCGGACTGGATGCCTGGAACAGGATGGGACGAGGGTAGGCGGCTGGTCATGCTGGTGAGTCCGTCAACCTGCCTGCGCCGCCGATCCCGGCCGCCATTGCCTGACGATTGCGGCGTCGGCGCTGCCGAATTCATGACCTGACGGGACAATCCTGGCGTCGATCTCGGCGCCATGCCGGCTGAGCAATGTCACCAGAGCAGGGGCGAAAGGCGCATAGGTGAGGTCGGTGGCGCCGGCGATCATCAGCACCCGCACCTTTGACAGATCCGTCGCCGGCACGTCATCGAGCACCGGCATCGGCCGCAGCAGCGCGGCGCGCTCGACAAGGCCCGGATGCAGCAGCATCAGGCTCGAAACCAGATTGGCACCGTTCGAATAGCCGAGGAAAATTGTGCGCGAGAGGTCGAGATGGTGATGTGTGGCCGCGTCGGCGACGAAGCCCGCAAAGGCCTCGGTTTCGGTGCGGATGCTTGCCTGTTCGAAGCGCGTCGGCGTGATGCGCGCGAACCAGCGGAAACCATCCTCCTGGACAACGCGGCCGCGCACCGCGATGAGCGTGGCACGCGGTGCGATCTCTCGCGCCAGCGGCACCAGTGTCGTCTCGTCGACACCCGACCCATGCAGCAGGAAGAGACATTCGCCGGTTGAATCCGCCGGGCTGTAAAGCCGGTAGCTGAAGGCGAGATCACGCCCCAGCGCACCATCTTGTGAGGTCTCTTCGATCATCGCGCATCCTCTTGATTATATGAGGTTTCGCTCAATTTGCCGGCTTCAAAACGCAATATTTTCAAGCTCCGCGAAAGTTGATTGAACCGGGCACATTACAGTCCGTTTCTCCGCCGATAACATTCCTTCGGGAGGAATCGAAGCGGTGCGCCGGGGGTCGCATTGCCCGGTATGAACAACCAGCTTTGAGGCCTTTTTGTCGATGACCACCCAGATTTCCCCGGACCGCGATGCGCGTGTCCCGGATCGCACTGAGCGCGACACGCGCATAGACGTGCTCCGTGCTCTCGCTTTGCTGACCATCTATGTCGACCATGTGCCAGGTACCGCCTTCGAGTATCTGACCTACAAGAATTTCGGCTTTTCCGATGCGGCGGAAGTCTTCGTACTGATCTCCGGCATCTCGGTCGCACTTGCCTATGGCAGGAAATTCCAACCTGGAAACCGGCTGCTGGCAACGTTGAAGATGTGGCGCCGCGCCGGTGTCCTCTATGCCGCCCACATCGTCACCACCATGGTGGTGATGGCCATCTTCTGCGCGGCGGCAGTGTTCGTCAGGCGGCCGGAGCTTCTGACGATGATCAACATCGAGCCGTTGATCAAGAATACGCCGCAGGTGCTGATCGGCATCGCGACGCTCGGCCACCAACTCGGCTACAACAACATACTGCCCGTCTATGCGGTGCTGCTCTTGCTGACGCCGGTGTTCCTGCTCATTGTCAGCTATCGGCCGGTCTCGGCACTGGTCGCCTCCGGCGCCCTGTGGCTGGTCGCGGGGGTTTATCAAATTGCTCCGCCCAACTATCCCGAGCCCGGCTTCTGGTTTCTCAACCCGCTGTCGTGGCAGTTCCTTTTCAACATCGGCCTGGCAGGCACGCTGCATGTGCGTCGCGGCGGCATCATCCCGGTCAATCGCTGGCTGGTTGGCGCTGCCTTGGCCTACACCGCAACCGCGCTGGTCTGGGTGCACAGCCCGCTTTGGGGGCATATCTCCTGGTTTGGCCTGCCTCCGGTGCTGACCGGCTTCGACAAGACGTTTCTGTCGCTGCCGAGGCTGCTGCATATATTGGCGGTGAGCTACCTGATCGTGGCATTCCCGGCGGTCTCGAACCTGTTTCGCACCGGGCGCGATCATCCGCTTGCCATATTGGGCAAACGATCGCTGCCGGTTTTCATTGCCGGCACGGTCCTTGCAATGGCGGCGCAGGTGCTGAAGCTGATCAATCCGGGCGGATTTGCCTATGACAGCCTGTTGATATCGGCCGGCATCGTCATGCAGTTCGCGCTTGCCTACTATCTGGAATGGCTTTCGGGCCTTGGCTGGCCCGGCAAAAGCAGGCCGGCTCACAACGCCGCACCGCGCGTCCATGCTGCATCCTTCGCGATGCCGACCATGGCGACAAGAATGGGCCGTTGAGCTTAGGCGGGCGAGGGGCCGGATGAAGCTCGCACCACGAGTTGGACCGGCAGCGATTGCCGGCTGAACGAGCCATCATTTTCAAGGATCGCCTTGACGGCAAGACGGCCCATCTCGGCGATCGGCTGGACGATCGTGGTCAGCGGCGGACTGGAAACCGCTCCTTCCGGAACACCGTCGAAGCCGACGATCGAAACGTCGCCGGGTACCGTGACGCCACGCTGCCGCAGCCAGTCCAATGCATGCAAGGCCATCCTGTCTGACATAGCCAGGATGGCGGTCGGGGTCTCGGCGCCGGCGAAAATATGATCGAGGCCGGCCCGCACGCTTTCCTCGTCATTGACGGTTTCGTAGATCGGCACACGCTCGACGTCGATGTCGACGCGGGAGAGTTCCGCGAAATAGCCACGCAGGCGGTCGCGCGTCCCGGAATAGAGGGCCTTCTCCATCTGCTCCCTTGTGGTGGGGCCGAAGCCGGAGTCCGCGACGGGCAGGGCAAGCACGGCAAAGCGGCGATGTCCGAGTTCGGTCAGGTGGCGGGCCGCCAGGCCAGCCCCGGCGATGTTGTCGACGCCGATCGCTGCAACGGCGTCGTCGTCGTCCGAATCGAGATCGAGCGCGACAAAGGGGAGTTTGCGTTCACGCGCCAGTTCGACCAGCCTTGAACCGCCATCGACGCAAAAGACGATGAAACCGTCGACCAGCGCACTCTGTATGTTCCAGGCAAGCTGTTCGTTGTTGGCTGCGGAGACCAACGAAATCCCCGCACCGGTCGCGTCGCAAGCCTGCGAGATGCTGGCCATCATCACCCGGGCAAAGGGGTCGTCGAAGAAATAGGAGAGGGGTTCCGCGGTCGCGACACCGATGGCATTGACCTTGCCGGCGCGCAGCAGCCGGCCCTTGGGATCGGGGCCGCCATATCCCATGGCCTCGGCTGCCGCCTTGACCCGCTCGCGGACCTCCTCACGCACGATCTCCGGACGGGCGAACACGTTGGACGCGGTGCCGTGCGACACGCCGGCCGCCTTGGCAATGTCCGCCAGCCGGACCGGTCTTGTCTTTGCAGAGATAAGTGGCGCCATCTTCGTCTCCTGAATCCCTCCCATCTAACACTTTCGTTGGATCGGTTCAAATCTTGACTTGATCGCAGCCTCGCCAAGGCGTATATTTGAATCGATCCAAGTGAGCGATGGTTCTCTGAATTGGATCGATTCAACATATTCAGGGGAGTTGTGCCATGCATCCCGTCAATTTTCTGTTCGAAGACATTTACCGCAACGACTGGAGCATCTCGTCGAACACCACGACGCAGAAGCGCCGCGGCAAAGCCAGCCCATGGGTTCGCGAGTTGCGGTTCCTTGTGGAGCGCAAGCGGAGCTGAGCGGGGTCGGTTTTCGCGCCTGTCGATTGGATCGATTCAAGAATCTAAAGGAAGCACATCATGCACCCCGTCAGCTATCTGTTCGAAGACATCTACCGCAACTATTGGGGCATCGCGCCGGCTTCCAAAAGGCCGCAAGAGCGCTGGTTGGCCAAGCTGCGGCGACGCAATCGCGAATTGCTCATCAAGCCCGAGCGTCGGCAAGACTAGCAGCCACGCTTTGACGTTTGGTGCCGGCGGGCGCGCCGAGGCGTCAGGGACGCACGCGCACCAGCGCCGAGGCAGCGATCGCCAGCCAGCCGGCAATGAGTAGCGTGCCGCCGATCGGCGCCGACAGCGGGAACAGCCGCGACCCGATGAAATCGCGCGCCAGCAGATCGCCGCAGAACAGCAGAAGCCCAACCAGCAGGATCAGGCTGCCGATGCGCAGCATCCGGTTCGCGCCAAGCAATCCGGCGGCAAGGAAGACCGGCGCATGCATCAGCAGGAAGGATGCGGCGGTGCCGACGAAGGCGCCGCCCAGATGCGCTGCCGCGGCCGACAGCGCCACGCCGGCGCCGCCGCACAGGCCGCCGGCCAGGACGAGGATACGGCCGCTGTTGTCGGAAGGTCGTTCGGCCGTGCTCATGTCCATGGCTCCGTGATATCAGGGGGATGCCCAATCCCGTCAGGACTTGCCGGCTTTGGCGAGCATGTCCTGCTCGCGGCGCGACTGTGCGAGCCAGTTATACACCGCGCCCCCCGCCATCAAGACGGATGTGCCCAGAAACACCGAGCGCATGCCGAAATGACCACCGGCAAAGCCGCCCAGCAGGGGGCCGGCGACCTGCCCGACATACTGGGCGGAAATCGACAACCCGAGCACGTTGCCGCCGACGCCGTCAGGCACATTGTGACGGATAACGCTGGTGATGCACGGCAAGAGGCCGCCCAGCGCCAGGCCCATCAGGAAGCGCAGGCCGATGAGTTGCCAGCTTTGCGTGACGAAGGCCTGCGGGATCAGCAGCAGCGCCGAGACGGCAAGCGCGCCGATGATGACGTTCCAGTGGCCGATGCGGTCGGCGAGCTTGCCGAGACGCGAGGCCGACAGGATGGCGCCAAGGGCCGCCGCCGACATGACGACGCCTGATATCAGCGTCACACGGCTTTGGTCCGCAATCAACTGCTGCACATAGACGGTGATGATCGGCTCGATCGACATGGTGGCGAAGCTCAACAGCATGCCGGTCGCCAGCATGGCGACGACAGGCCGCTTGTCGGGGATTTGTGACCAGCCGCCTTTCCGCTTCTGCGTCGCTGCGGCGTCCGCTGTTTTCGGCCGGGGATTCTCCTTGATCAGAAACGTGGTTGCCAGGAACGCCAGGAAGATGACGCCGCCGGAGAGGAGAAAGGTGGCGCGGATGCCGATCAGCGGCGGCAGGGCGCCGCCAACCAGCGGACCGACCAGAGCCCCACCCGTGATACCGGCCGACAGCAGGCCCAACGCCCAGCCGGAACGCTCCTTCGGCGTCTGCATGGCGACGAGGATGGTCGATCCCGAGGAATAGCCGCCGGCAAAACCGATCAGCAGCCGCAGCAGCACCAGTTGCCAGACCGTCTGCACCATGCCGGTCAGCGACATGCATATGGCCATGCCGAAGCTGGCGCGAACCAGCATCACCTTGCGGCCGTAGCGGTCGCCGAGACGTCCCCAGAGCGGCGCCACCAGCGCCGCCGCGAAGAATGTCGCGCCATAGGCGATCCCCGACCACTGCACGATCGCCGCGTGGCCCTCGGCGCCGAGCTGCTCGATATAGAGCGGCAGGAACGGCAGCAGCAGCGTCATGGCGACAAGCGTCGAAAACGATCCGGCAAAGCACACGAACAGATTGCGCCGCCAGTGAATGTTGTAGGTGCTGTCGGTTGCCGGGGGCGTGCTCTGCTGCTGCATGTCATATGTCCTGTCCCAGCAACTCTTTATCGATGGTTGCTGCGGATACCAAATTGGGATACCAAGATGGTGCCCCTGATGGACGCAAGCTTGACCGCTGTCAATGCGACCGTCTCAAACGTGATCGGAAAAGGCGGCCGGCAAGACGATCGCCAGCAACGATCAAAAAATGGAAAACGACAATGTCGCAGATGCAGAGCGTCGAGAAACAGCTTCGGCAAATGATCCTGGGCCTCGAGATCGGTCCCGGCGAGAAGCTGACCGAGCGCTGGATCGAGAGCCGCTTCGGCGCGTCGCGAACCCCGGTCAGGGCAGCACTGCTGCGGCTTGAGACCGAGGGCCTGGTCGGCAGGGACGGACGTGGCTGGACGGTGTCGCCGATCAATCTGGCTGAACTCCAGCAGATCGCCGTCTACAGGGAGGCGGTCGAGGTTGCGGCGCTTCGCCTGACATGCAGCCTGGCGGACCGGAGCGCCGTCGATGTCATCGAGGCGATGCTCGAGTCCTGCGACAACGACACGCCGCGCGAGGAATGGCATCGCGTCGGCATGGATTTTCACATCGAACTGGCGCGTCTGTCGGGCAATGAATTCCTGTTTAGGGCGGTGCGCGATGCCATGACGCGCCTGTCGCGGGCGCGCTGGCTGGAGGTTCGCGACGAAGCGGCCCTTGCCCGCGCCTGGGCTGAACATCGCGCCATTCTGGCGGCCACGCGCCTTGGCGACGCCGATGAAGCCGCGCGCCTGCTCTCGGTCCACATCGTCGGCAGCCGCGACCGGCTGGTGACGTCGCTCGCCAACGATCGGCGCGGTCTTCGCGCCAGAGGCTTTGCCGTCGTTGCTGCTTGAGAGTGGATGAAGGGGCGCAAAGCGGCGTCTGGATGTATGCGCACTTTCGCCTCGCTTCGCAGACGCCGATGGCGTAAGGAGCGGCCATGGAAAACAACCGATTTGAAACACCTGTGACTGTGAAGTCAGTCGCGGCGGGAAGCACTCAGCTCTTGCGCACGGCGCGTGAGGCTTCCGACTACCTCCTCAACAGCTGGCCCGGCAAGCGCAGCCCCAAGCATCGCGCGGCCCTGCAGGCCTGCCATGACGCACTGGCCGGCGACAAGCCGGCGATGAACGCCAGGCGCGCCTTCATCGCGGCAGCACGCGAAGTGGACGTGTTCGTCAGCGACAAGGCGCCGGCCTGACACAAGGCGACATCCGGGGCGGCAATCCGAATTGGGGCGCGGCCCGCATCTGCGGGCCGTTTGCCGTCACTTTGCCGTTTCGGTTTCGGCTTCAGTCTCGTCTTCGGGCTTCGAACGTTCCCTCGCTGCAACCTTGGCTGCCAGCTTCTCGGCCTTCTTGGCCGCCTTCTGGCGGTCGCGTTCCTTGCGTTCCTGATCGTAATTTGGTGGTCGCGCCATATCGGCTCCTTTTCACTGCCTCGCGGCTCTGGTCCTGCCTAGGAGCATTAGCCGTCAAACACAACAGCTGAAGCGATAGTGCGTCGATGATGGCCAGGCTTGCAAGATGCGCGTCGCAATGAAGGGCCAGGCCCATCATTGCGGTGGCGATACCTATCGCCGTCGATTTGCCGATCAGATGCCGCTTCGGTCAATCACCAGATCGGCGGCACCAAAACGGTCCTTTGCCGTCAGTTGCTGGTGCCAGTAGGGATAGAGCAAGGGCGGCCGGCTGACCGCGTCGAGGCGCTCGCGCTCCTCGCCGGAAAGCACCAGGCTTGCCGCCGCGATGTTGTCCCGGAACTGCGTTTCCGTCCTGCCACCGATCACCAAGGAACTGATGGACGGCCGGCCAAGCAGCCAAGCCAGCGCCACCTGCGCTGCCGACACCCCGCGCTGCGCGCCGATCTCCACAAGCACATCGACGATCCGCCACAGCCGGTCCTCGTCGCGGATCGGCGGTTCGGACCAGCCGGCGAGCTGCCGGGCGGTGGGGCTGTCACGGCGGTATTTACCGGACAGCAATCCGCCGGCAAGCGGGCTCCAGACCAGAACGCCCAACCCCTGGTCGACGGAAATCGGCAGCAGTTCGTACTCCGCCTCGCGCGCTTCCAGCGTGTAATGGATCTGCTGGGTGACGAAGCGGGGCTGATGATGGCTGTCGCTGATGCCGAGCGCCTTCATCACCTGCCAGCCGGAATAGTTGGAGCAGCCGACATAGCGGATCTTGCCCTGGGCAACCAGCGTATCGAGCGCGGCGATGGTTTCCTCCAGCGGTGTCACGCCATCCCATTCGTGCAGGAAATAGATGTCGATGACGTCGGTCCTGAGCCGCTTCAGGCTCTTCTCGCATTCGCGGATCAGGTGATGGCGCGACAGGCCTTCATCGTTGGGACCTTTGCCGATCCGCATCCGTGCCTTGGAGGCGATCAGCACGTCGCCCTTGCGCTTGCCGCCGAGCGCTTCGCCGATGATTTCTTCCGACATGCCGTTCGAATAGACATTGGCGGTGTCGATGACATTGATGCCGGCGTCGATGCAGAGATCGATCATCCGGCGCGCCTCGTCGAGGTCGGTCTTGCCGACAGCCGAAAATGCACCGGCGCCGCCGAAAGTCATGGTGCCCATGGTCAGCGTCGATACTTTCAGGCCGGAACGGCCGAGAGTGCGGTATTCCATGTCGGTCCTCGCGATTGCATTGAGAAGGGGTTGGGAAGGGCGCCCGAATGTGGCTGCTATTTGTAGGACAATTTGCGCGGCATGTCTCCATGCCAGGGCGGCGGATCGATCATGCCTCGCGGGTTTTTGCAGTGGTGGCGATCAGGTCAGGCTGCAATAAAACCGTCATTGCGGGCCTATATTGAAGTCGGCTCAGGCGTTGCCGTTCCGGGCTGTAAGCCGGGAGTTTGGGGCGCCGATCGACAGAGCTTGCAAGTGGAGCAGCCGATAATGACCGAGCTAAAACAGAATTCTGCGGCCAGGGATTGGCTTGAAGCCGAACTCGCCGACACGCTCGACGAAGACTATGAGCTCGAAATGTCGGAGCCGGCGCTGTCGATGGAGATCGCCAAGATCTACAAGAATTCGCATCCGCCTTCGATCGATCGCATGCAATATTTTCGCGACCTGATCAGCCTGCAGTCCGAATTGATCAAGCTGCAGTCCTGGGTCGCCTATCACAAGAAGAAGCTGGTGGTGATCTTCGAGGGACGCGACTCGGCCGGCAAGGGCGGTGTCATCAAGCGCATCACCCAGCGGCTCAATCCGCGCATCTGCCGTGTTGTGGCACTGCCGGCGCCGACCGAGCGCGAAAAGTCGCAATGGTATTTCCAGCGCTATGTCCCGCATCTGCCGGCCGGCGGCGAGATCGTGCTGTTCGACCGCTCATGGTACAACCGCTCGGGCGTCGAGCGGGTGATGGGTTTTGCCCAGCCCGATCAGGTCGAAGAATTCTTTCACGACGTGCCGGAGTTCGAGCGCATGCTGGTCCGCTCGGGCATTACCGTGGTCAAATACTGGTTCTCGATCACCGACGAGGAACAGCAGATGCGCTTCCTGATGCGCATCCATGATCCGATGAAGCAGTGGAAACTGTCGCCGATGGACCTGCAGTCGCGCGTGCGCTGGGAGCAATACACCAAGGCCAAGGAAGAGACCTTCGCCCGCACCAACATCCCGGAAGCGCCCTGGTTCATCGTCGAGGGCAACGACAAGAAGCGCGCGCGGCTGAACTGCATCGACCATCTGCTCAAGCAATTGCCCTACGAGGAGGTGCCGCACGAGGAGATCACGCTGCCGGAGCGCGTCTTCAACCCCGAATACGAACGCCAAGTGCTGCCGCGCGAGCTTTACGTGCCGGAGAAGTATTGAGATAGACGAAGCTGCAATCTCCCCCTCGAGGGGGGAGATTGGCTCTCCACCTACGCCCGCTTGATGATGACGTGCGTGGCGAGCGGCGTCGCCACCTGCTCGTTGCAGACATAACCGAGCTTGAGCATGTCGAGGCCGGTAAAAAGGTTCTCGCCCGTGCCCAGCAGCACCGGCGCGATCGCCAGATGCATCTCGTCGATCAGTTTTTCCTGCAGATATTGCCGGATGGTGGCGACGCCGCCGCCGACCCGCACGTCCTTGCCGCCAGCGGCAGCCTTAGCCTGTTCAAGAGCTGAATGGATACCGTCAGTGACGAAGTGGAAAGTGGTGCCGCCCTCCATCGTGATCGGTTCCCGCTTGTGATGGGTGAGCACGAAAACCGGCACATGATAGGGCGGGTTGTCGCCCCACCAGCCCTTCCAGCTGTCGTCAGGCCACTCGCCGCGGATCGGTCCGAACATGTTTCGGCCGAGGATCCAGGCGCCGACATTTTCGAAGCTGCGCGCCGCGAACGCCTCGTTGACGTCGGTGGTGCCGCCATCTTGTCCGAGCACCATCTCTCGGAAGGTGCGGGTGTCGACAAACCACTTGTGCAAGGATTCCCCACCGACGCCGAGCGGATTTTGCAGATCCTGATCAGGACCGGCGCCATAGCCGTCGAGCGACAGGGTGAAAGCGTTGACGCGAAGTTTGGACATGCGAGCCTCCTCGATAACCAGTTGTATTTTGCAAGCAGTTGTTTTGTATCAAACTGGTTTTTAATTGCAAGCAGTTTTCTGGCGGCAGCAATCTCCCAACGTAGCGGACCTGCAACGCTGGGGTACGAAAGGCGGGGTGCAGCCTTGTCAGCTCGGCTCGACTTTACTGTCCCGTTTAGCGATCAAATGGTCCCGCAAGAGGGACAACACCGTCCCGGCAAGCTCGTCGGGCGCCTCGCAATGCGCCGACGTCCGGTAGTATCGGTCGACGGCAAAGCCCAGACCAACGGCCAGCAATTCGATATCTCCGGCTGCCTCAACCTGCCCAATCACCTGCAAAATATGGTCTTGGAGATAGTGCGCTCCATTTGCCAGCAGCGTGGCGTCGTCAACGGGTGCTCCGTCTGACACAACAAGCAGAACCTTACGGGCCTCGGGTCGTTCTCGCAGACGCCCAACGGCCCACTCGATGGCTTCGCCGTCGATGTTCTCCTTGGGAAGGTCCGGCCGTAACATCGGCTTGAGAACATGACCCAAACTGCTCTGACGGCTGTCGTCGGCCTGCCGGTAGATAATGTGCAGCAGGTCGTTCAGCCTTCCCGGATTTTTGGGCCGGCCATCTTCATTCCAGATGCGCCGCGATTCCCCACCGCGCCAATTGCGCGTGGTGAACCCAAGGATATCGACCTTTATGCCGAGTGTCCGCAGAAACTCCTGTGCAATGTCGACTGAAGCAGCCGCGTACAGCATTTTCTGGCCGCGCATCGATCCGGACTGGTCGACGAGAATGGAGACGACCGTGTCAGCGCGGTCAGGCGCCGATACGCTATCCCGGACTTCAGTGGCAATATCCGCTGCCAGAATCAGATGCTTCGTCCTCCAGCCGGCGAGGCCGCTCTCCAGCTCTGCCCATATCGCCTCGACCGCGGATTTATGTTTGTCCGAAAGCTGCCCGATAGCGTTTGACAGTTTTAGGCTCGGCACAATCCAGTCATGGAGCGTGACGTAGGCGTGATAGCCGGGCGTAGCAGTGTCGCCGCGTGGCACGGGGACAAACAATGATCTGAAATGCTTGCCCAGCCTTCGCAGCAATGTCGGCTATCCCTTCAGCAGTTCCGCCACTTCGGGCGCGAAATAGGTCAAGATGCCGTCGCAGCCGGCGCGCTTGAAGGCGAGCAGCGATTCCAGCATCGCCTTCTCGCCGTCGATCCAGCCATTGGCGCCTGCCGCCTTGATCATCGAATATTCGCCCGACACCTGGTAGGCGAAGGTCGGCATCTGGAACTCGTCTTTCAGCCGCCGGATGATGTCGAGATAGGGCAGGCCGGGCTTGACCATCAGCATGTCGGCGCCCTCGGCAATGTCCTGTTCGGCCTCTCTCACCGCTTCGTCGGAATTGGCATGGTCGATGTAATAGGTCTTCTTGTCGCCCTTGAGCAGGCCGGCGGTGCCCACCGCCTCGCGATAGGGGCCGTAGAAGGCCGAAGCGAATTTGGTCGCATAGGACATGATCGCCACATCCTGGAAACCATTGGCGTCAAGCGCGTCCCGGATGGCGCCGATGCGGCCGTCCATCATGTCGGACGGCGCGATGATGTCGGCACCGGCGGCCGCCTGGATGACAGCAGCGGCGGTCACCTGTTCCACTGTCTCGTCGTTGACGATGATGCCGTCGCGCAGGATGCCGTCATGGCCGTGGCTGGTGAACGGGTCGAGCGCTGCGTCGGTGATGATGCCGATCTCCGGCACCGCATCCTTGATCGCACGGGTGGCGCGGTTGATGACATTGTTGGGATCGAGGATGTGCGAGCCGGTCTGGTCGCGCAGCGAGATGTCGACATTGGGGAAGGTGGCGAGTGCCGGAATGCCGAGTTTTGCCGCGCGCTCGGCCTCCTTGACGGCGAGATCGATCGACAGGCGGAAGACGCCGGGCATGGCGGCGATCGGCTCGCGGACACCCTTGCCCTCGACGACGAAGATCGGCCAGATCAGGTCGTCGACCGTGAGCCGGTTCTCCTGCACGAGACGGCGCGACCAGTCGGCCTTGCGCATGCGGCGCAGACGGCGGCTGCCGGTGATCTCGTCGACGCCGCGCGCGCCGGCGGGCTTTGCGGGGGTGAATTTGTTCATCGCCAATACTCTCGTTCGGGCAGGCTTTTACCACGAGCTCCCGCCGCTGACCAATGCGGCACGATTGTGCCAGCGACGCGGTCGAGGTCTATTCGGGTTGCCCATTGCCTGACAGAATCTGTGCTGCGCCCCTGATGGCGACACGGAAAGCTTCGTCGAAGCCGACACCGCGCACCTGCCAGATGTAGGTCTTGCCGGCCATGGCCAGCCGCCAGTCGGCGATCCAGCCCAGTTCCTTGTCGCTCCAGACAAGGTTGCCGGAAAGCGCCTGGTCGGCACCGGCCTTTTTCGCGATGCTGTCGAGCTTGGTCATCTCGGCGTTGCGAAGTGTCTGATCGTCCAGCCCGGCCTGCGACAGCAGTGCTGCCGTTGGAAAACTCACCTGCATGGCCAGTGGCGCGGCGGCATTGCTGAAGGATTCGCGCATCAGCATGCCGCGCTCGTCATTGGCATCGAGCGCGGCATGCCTTGGGCCGCGTTCGGTCACCAAAAACACCGCCAGCCGTGGCCGCTCGGTCAGCCACGGCCTGCTGTCGAGCGAAGCCAGCACCGGGTCGATGTCAGCCGGCTTGTACTGGCAGTAAAGATTATGAGGCCGATCGTACGTGCCCTGATCGTCATGGTTGGGAATGCCTTCCATGCGGTCGCGGTAGCGAAAGCCAGCGACGAAGCTGCCGGCCTTATCACGCAATACCGTCATTTCAGGTTTCGCCGGCAGGCGCTGATCACCGGAAATCCGCACCAGAACCGCGTCGAGACAGCGCTTGAAGCCGGACTGGCGGTTCTTCTCGTACTTGCCGTTGACGATGGTCTGCGAACTGTAGAGGTCTTCCAAAGTCCCCGCCATGACAGGGTGAACAGCCAAGCAGATGCTCAGCCCAATTGCCACCGGCGCAAAGCGTGAAAATCGAGTCGTAACCAATCGTCCCATTTGAAGACCCGCCAGAGCTGCGCTGGAATGAACTCTATCCAGTTTTTCGGTATTGCAGCTCGATTTTTAGTACCGGCTCCTGGTCCGGGCCAGAGCTTGCACCGGTGTGCTCGCCATTGACGCACCCATGCGCCACGCTTTAGCACTTCAGTCCCGGCGGCCGGGGGAGGGATTCTTCACGATGGATTTTGGCGGAGGCGACGAGATCCGCTTCGAACATCTGGGCCGGGCCGGCGTCGTCACCTTGACGCGGCCGCAGGCGCTCAATGCCTTGACGCACCGCATGATCGGGGCGCTCGACGCTGCCCTTTCCGCCTGGGAGACCGACCAGGGCGTCGATGTCGTCGTCGTCAGGGCCGAGGGCAGGGCCTTTTCGGCCGGCGGCGATATCCTGCATGTCTATGAGACAGGCCGGGCGGGAAAACCGCCGGTCGAGTTCTTCGCCGACGAATATCGCCTCAACGCCCGCATCAACAGTTATAGGAAACCTTATGTGGCCCTGATCGACGGCATCGTCATGGGCGGTGGTGTCGGAATCTCCTTCCATGGCTCGCACCGGGTGATGACCGAGAATGCCCAATTTGCCATGCCGGAGGTCGGCATCGGCTTTTTTCCGGATGTTGGCGCCAGCCACCTGCTGCCTGATCTCGGCGGCTCCTTCGGCATGTATCTGGCGCTGACCGGCAATCGCATCCGCTATGGCGATGCGCTGTGGTCGGGGCTGGCCACCCATACCATCAAGGCCGAGGACCAGGCTGGCTTCCTCGACCGCCTGGCGCTGACCGGCGATCCGGAATCGGTGCTGCGCGGCTTCTTCGTGCAGGCAAGGCGAGAAACCGACAGGCCGACGCTGGAGGCGATTGTCCGCCATTTTTCGCAACCGTCCCTGAACCGCGTCATCGACAGCCTCGAGCGTGCGGCCGCCGCCGACGAGTTCGCGGCACAGACACTGGCGACGATCCGCACCCGCTCGCCGACCAGCCTGCGCGTCGCCTGGCGGCAGATCAGCGCCGGACTGACGCTGTCCATGGAAGCCTGCATGAAAATGGAGTTCCGCATCCTCAACCGGATGCTCGCCGGCCATGATTTCTACGAAGGCATCCGCGCCGCCATCATCGACAAGGGCTCGAAGCCGCAATGGCGGCCGGCAAGCCTCGCTGCGGTTAGCGAAGCGGATGTCGACGCCTATTTCGCTCCGCTCGGCGAACGGGAACTCTTGATATGAGCGAGGTGACCTCGAGGCGCGTCGTGCTGCAGCCCTCCGGGGTGGAGGTGATCTTCGCCTGGTTCCAGCGCGTCATATCGGGCTACTGCCTGCTGTTCGGCATTCTCTACTGGATCAGGCTGATCGGCTTTTATCCGGGCACACTGTGGCGTTTCGACCTGATGCCCGTGCACTGGCAGGTCGCGGCGGTGGTGCTCGCCGTGTTCTTCCCCTTTGCCGCTGCCGGCCTGTGGATGCTGGCGTCCTGGGGCCCGGTGATCTGGTTCATTTGCGCGGTGACCGAGACGGTCATGTATGCCGGCTTTCCCGAGCTATTCGGCCATCGCTTGCTGATTGTCGTCTCGCATGCGGCGGTGGCGGTGCTCTACATTGTCTTCCGCGTCGTCATCTACCTGCAGAAGCGCCCGGTCCGCCACTAAGCCCTTGAGCACATTGGCGGCCCGGCTGTCGCCTCGAATGAGCCCCGCAATCGTTGCCGAAATCTTTAGGTTAATTATCCTTGCTCGGGTGACCGTTCGTTAAGCCTCTTGCGAAACCTCTTACCGGTAAGCTCTTGTTAGCCCTAGCGTTTAAGTCGAATTTTATGAGTATTCGATAGTGTCGCGATCAAGGTGAAAAACAAAAAATCACCAGGGCGACAAACGAGAGGCAAAGACAATGATCAATTCGCGTCCGGCGGCGAAGACCGCCAACGTATCCGACGATCGCCGCGAGGCTATCCGTTCCCTGTACATGGAATCGCTGCAGCTTGTTGAGCGGCTGCACCGCCGCCTGCTTGATGTGATCAAGGACGAATTCGACCGCAACGGCCGTTCCGACATCAATGCCATCCAGGCGCTGCTGCTGTTCAATATCGGCAATTCCGAGCTGACCGCCGGCGAGCTGCGCTCGCGTGGCTACTATCTCGGCTCGAACGTCTCCTACAATCTGAAGAAGCTGGTCGATCTCGGCTTCATCAACCACCAGCGCTCGCGCATCGACCGCCGTTCGGTCCGTGTCTCGCTGACGCCGAAGGGCAACGAGGTGGCGGAGGTCGTTGCCGGCCTCTACGAGCGTCATGTCGGCTCGATCGAACAGGTCGGCGGCATCAACACCGACGAGTTCAAGCAGATGAACCGCGCTTTGCAGCGGCTCGACCGCTTCTGGAACGACACCATCGCCTACCGGATGTAAGGCGCCGCATCGGATCCGGCCCGCGCCACAGAAGCGCGGCCGAAATATCGACCTTCAGTCAGGGCCGGTGCCGAGAGGCATCGGCCTTTTCTTTTCCTGATCCCAAAGCCCAAATATCCGGCCAGGTTTGCTTTCGCTGCAGCAGTGCCTAATGTCACGGCCTGGAGGGGCGCGTTATGGGTGAGGGAAAACGCACGAAGATTTGCTCGGTTGCCGCAGTGCTTTTGTTGGTCTCGCAAACGGCTTTTGCCGAGGAATGGTGGAAGGATTCTTTCGCTGGGGAAGGCAGCGAGCCCTGTGACAACAATGACTCGATAGTGACGTTTACCGACAAAGCAATGGAAATGTGGGAGGTCCGCTGCACGTTGGACAAGGTTCAGAAGATCAACCGCCTGGATGTCGTCATCCTGGATATGACGTGTACGGACGGCGAGAGCACAGACAAGAGGCGGGAGCTGCTGCTCAAACTCGAGGACAACAAAGTCCTGCGCTACCCCCAGCATGAGGTGTTGCAACGATGTTCGGAATTGAAGGCGAAGCCAGGTCCGGGCCCAAAGGTTGAAACCTCACACTGAGGGATCGTGAGGATAGGCAGCGCGTCTCGTGGAGCGGCCGAACCGCCGTCTGCTTGACGCGATCAAGGATGCCGATCGATACCGAAAAAGCACGGGCCTTTCATTTCGCTGCGGCGCCCGATGCAAATCGCGGGCCAAGGCCACGTTGCCGCCATATTCCAATGGAACCGAGAGTGGCAGTGATGCTGGTGTGAAGACCATGCGTTCACCCGCAATCTGTATCGCGCCTGGGCGCTGTCACACCAAGGTGATACGGAGCATGGTTGGCTAATTGTTAAGATTGCCAATTTTACAGTGCGGGCGAGATCGCCCGGTGATCAACGCAGCAAGTGATCGAACTGCTACAAATGTCTGGAACGTCCATGAGAACCAGCCGTCGTTTTTTCCTCTCCGGAGCCTCCGCGCTCGCAGCAGCGGTGGTCGCCGGCGGCGCCAATGCGCAAGATGTGATCGGTGATATCCTGAAATCCTCGGCGCGCGGCAATTGGGACGACCAGTTCGACGCCCGCGCCAGCGAGGGCGGCAAGGTGGCCTCGACGCTGCCGATCTTCAGCCCGCAGACCGTCGCCTTCACGGAACAGGCGGTCGGGCAATACCAGAACATTGTCGGGCAGGGTGGCTGGGTCGAGGTTCCCGCGACCAAGAAGCTGCAGCTTGGCGTCGATGATCCCGATGTGGTGCCGTTGCGCAAGCGGCTGATGGTTTCCGGCGACCTGTCGCAGAGCGCCGGCATTTCGACGGCTTTCGATTCTTATGTCGACTCGGCGGTCAAGCGCTTCCAGCTGCGCCACGGTCTGCCTGCCGATGGTGCGCTCGGCAAATACACCTATGCGGCGATGAACGTTTCGGCGCAGATCCGGCTCGGCCAGCTGCAGACCAATCTGCAACGGCTGCGCGAGAAGGCCGGCACGCTGGGCAGCCGCTACGTGCTGGTCGACATTCCGGCAGCGCAGGTCGAAGCGGTCGAGAACGATCGCGTCGTGCTTCGCCACACCGCGATCGTCGGCAAGATCGACCGGCAGACGCCGATCGTCAATTCCAAGATCAATGAGATCATCGTCAATCCATACTGGAACGCGCCCGTCTCGATCGTGCGCAAGGACATCATTCCGCTGATGCGGAAAAATCCCGATTATCTCAAGAACAGCCACATCCGCCTGTTCGCGCCCGATGGCAGCGAAGTCGATCCGATGAATGTGGACTGGTCGACCGACGACGCCGCCAAGTACCGTTTCCGCCAGGATCCCGGCTCGGAAAACGCCATGGCCTCGGTGAAGATCAATTTCCCGAGCCCTGACGGCGTCTACATGCACGACACGCCGCAGCAGAGCCTGTTCGGCAAGATGCTGCGTTTCGATTCCTCGGGCTGCGTGCGCGTGCAGAATGTGCGCGACCTCGTCACCTGGATCCTGCGCGACACGCCCGGCTGGGATCGCCAGCATTTCGAGGCGGCGATCAAGACCGGTGAAAACACGCCGATCCAGGTCACCAATCCGGTGCCGGTCCACTTCCTCTATCTCTCGGCTTGGTCGACCGGTCCGGGCGTGGTGCAGTTCCGCGACGACGTCTACGCGCTTGATGGCAACAACGAACTGCAGATCACGTCTGCGCTGTAAGCATTTGATTCTTATCTAAAAAGGCCGCCTCTCAGGGCGGCCTTTTTATTGATTGGGTGCCGCGGCGTTTTTCACGGGACGGGCGGCTGGACGGATCGGCCGGCTTTGCGCGCATGGTCGGCGGAAAGCCTGGAACCGGACCATGGAAGTCGCCGTCTTCATTCTGGTCGTGCTCGTCTTCGTGGCGCTTTCCGGCGCTCTGGTTCGCCTGGTGCGGGTACCGTTGCCGGTGCTGCAGATTGCGATCGGTGCCGCGCTCGCCTGGCCGGTGCGCGGCATCCATGTCGAGATCAATCCGGAACTGTTTCTGCTGGTGTTCATTCCGCCGCTGCTGTTCGGCGATGCCTATGGCGCGCCGAAGCGTGAATTGATGGCGCTGCGCAGACCGATCCTCGATCTTGCCATAGGGCTCGTCTTCTTCACCATCGTCGGCTTCGGCTACGCCTTGCACTGGCTGGTGCCGAGCATCCCGCTGGTCGTCGCTTTCGCGCTCGCCGCGGTGCTGTCGCCGACCGACGCGGTGGCCGTGTCCTCGATCGTCGACAGAAATGTCGTCCCGGCGCGGCTGATGCACATTCTGGAAGGCGAGTCGCTGCTCAACGATGCGTCGGGGCTGGTCATGTTCCGCTTTGCCGTCGCGGCGGTGCTGACCGGCAGCTTTTCCCTTGCCGCGGCTTCGCTCAGTTTTCTCTATGCCGTGGCGATCGGCATCCTGATCGGCGTGGCGGCGCTGTTCGTTGCCGCCAAGCTGCTGCAACTGCTCAACCGGATCGGCGGCGTGCCGGCCGAGGCGCAGGTGCTGGTGATGGTCCTGCTGCCCTTCATCGCCTATCTCGGCGCCGAGCATGTCGGAGCTTCCGGCATCCTGGCGGCGGTCACCGCCGGCCTGCTCACCGGCGGCTCCGGCGTGTTTCGCTTCCTCGGTGTCTCGGCGCGCATGCAGACGATGTCGCTGTGGACGACGCTTTCCTTCGTTTTCAACGGCGCTCTCTTCATCGTGCTCGGCCTGCAGCTTCCCGACATCATCCGCCATGTGCCGCCGGAACTCATGAGCCTGCACCCGATCATCCAGCCGATCGCGACCGTCATCGCGCTGACGCTGTGCCTGATCGCGTTGCGCTTCCTGTGGATCTGGGTGGGCGATATCGCGGCCGGCATCGCCGCGCGTCTGGGCAAGCGCAAGGTGGAGCCGTTCGGGTTGCGCGTGCGGCTTGCCGGTTCGGTGGCCGGCGTGCGCGGCGCCATTACGCTGGCCGGCATATTGTCGCTGCCGCTCGCCATGCCGGACGGCTCGCCTTTTCCGGCGCGCGACCTGGTCATTTTCCTGGCCGCTGGCGTCATCATCTGTTCGCTGGTCTTCGCCAGCCTCGCTCTGCCGACGATCGCCAGGGGGCTGGTCGAACCGGGCGAGGATGCCGGCGCAGCCGAGGAGCGCCTGGCGCGTGTCGGCGCCGCCAAGGCGGCAATCGCACGCATCGAGAGCATCGCTGGAGTTGGTGACGATGAGGGAGGCGAGGTGCCCGGCGCCAGGCTTGCCGCCGCCGACAGCATCGTCGCCGGCTACCGGCGCCGCATCGCCGCCTCGGACGAAGCCGATGAGGCCCGCGCTGAGGCGCGCGAAGCCGGAAGGCTGGAACTCGAGCTGAGATTTGCGGGCATCGAAGCCGAGCGCGAGGCCGTACGCGCCATGTTTCGCCGGGGCGAGATCAACGACCACACGTCGCAGGCGCTGTTTACCGAGATCACGCTCACCGAGGCCTTGCTGAGAGGCCGCAAGGCGAGGAAATAGCGACCTGAAGGCTTCGCTGGCGCAATCCGGCCAGCAAATTTCGCGCCGCAAACGTGGCGGGGCGAAAACAACTGTGTTAATGGCCCGGCAAATGCAAGTCGCCCAAAAGTGTGCAGCGGTTTTGGGACAACGACTTGCATAAATCGAAAATTGCCCCCGAACCCCGAGGATTTCAGGCCATGGCAACAGCAGCGGCAGTGTCGAACAAATTCGAATCCTTCTTCGAAACCACGCTGGCCGATGCCGATCCGGAGATTTTCGGCGCCATCCGCAACGAACTCGGTCGCCAGCGTCACGAGATCGAGCTGATCGCCTCGGAAAACATTGTTTCCCGCGCGGTGCTTGAGGCGCAGGGCTCGATCATGACCAACAAATATGCCGAGGGCTACCCGGGCAAGCGCTACTATGGCGGCTGCCAGTTCGTCGACGTGGCCGAGGAACTGGCCATCGAGCGCGCCAAGAAGCTGTTCGGCTGCAACTTCGCCAACGTCCAGCCGAATTCCGGCAGCCAGATGAACCAGGCCGTCTTCCTGGCGCTGTTGCAGCCCGGCGACACTTTCATGGGCCTCGACCTCAATTCCGGCGGCCATCTGACCCATGGTTCGCCGGTCAACATGAGCGGCAAATGGTTCAAGGTCGTCTCCTATGGCGTGCGCCAGGACGACCATCTGCTCGATATGGACGCCATCGAGAAGACAGCGCACGAGACCAAGCCGAAGCTGATCCTGGCCGGCGGCACCGCCTATTCCCGCGTTTGGGACTGGAAGCGCTTTCGCGAGATCGCCGATGCGGTCGGCGCCTATCTGATGGTCGACATGGCCCACATCGCCGGCCTCGTCGCCGGCGGCGTGCACCCGTCGCCGCTGCCGCATGCCCATGTCGTGACGACCACGACGCATAAATCGCTGCGCGGCCCGCGCGGCGGCATGATCCTGTGCAATGACGAGGACATCGCCAAGAAGATGAATTCGGCGGTGTTCCCAGGCCTGCAGGGCGGCCCGCTGATGCATGTCATCGCCGCCAAGGCTGTCGCTTTCGGCGAAGCGCTGAAGCCAGGCTTCAAGGTCTATGCCGAGAGCGTTGCCGCCAACGCCAAGGCGTTGGCCTCCAGCCTCAAGGAGACTGGTCTCGACATCGTCTCCGGCGGCACCGACAACCATCTCATGCTGGTCGACCTCAGGCCCAAGAACGCCACCGGCAAGCGCGCCGAGGCGGCGCTGGGCCGCGCCAACATCACCTGCAACAAGAACGGCATTCCGTTCGACCCGGAAAAGCCGTTCGTCACCTCGGGCGTGCGTCTCGGCACCCCGGCCGGCACCACGCGCGGCTTCGGCCAGGCCGAATTCCGCGAGATCGGCAAGCTGATCGCCGAAGTGCTGGACGGTCTCAAGGTTGCGAATTCCGACGAGGGCAATGCCGCTGTCGAAGCAGCGGTCAAGGCCAAGGTCGTGGCGCTGACCGATCGTTTCCCGCTCTATCCCTATCTGGGCTGACGCGATAGGAAGTCTTACGGCCTGCTGCAACGACAAGCGTCGTTGCAGCAGGCCGGGGCGGCCGGCAGGAGCCTTGATGATGCGACCATTTCGTTTCGCCGACCTTGGCGCCGTTGGCGCTCTGGCCGCTTTGATCGCCGTGCCTTTCCCCGGCATCGCCTTGGCGCAAACCGCCTCTGCTCAACCCGCGCCCGCGCAACCCGCACCTCAGGCCGAGCCGGCGGCGCCCGCCCAGCCGGCACCCAAGCTCGAAACTTTCGGCAGATGGTCGACCCTGGTCGACGAGGTCGACACCGGTGAGGATCTGCGCAAGACCTGCGCTGCCTCGACCGCCTTTATCGGCGCGGGCGGCGTGCCCGGTACCTTGACGCTCGTCAACACGAACGGCGATGCACTGCCGCCGGATGCCTACCCGTCCGTAACGATCGCCGTCGACAACAAGGATCTGCCGGCCGGCAAGTCCGTCGCCGCCACCTTCGGCGACGACAAGGGCCGTGTTGCCGCAAAACTCCATTCTGATGGCGCCGTAAACGGCCGGCTCAGCTGGACCGTGGACAACCAGGCCAAGACCAGCCTGGCGCTCCTGCGCGCCATGCGGCGGGCATCGGTGCTTGACGTCTCCTTCGGCGACGCGCCGGTTGGAAGCATATCCATGGACGGCTTCACCAAGGCCTATCGAAGTCTCGGCACATCATGCGGATTTCCGACCGCCGACGTCGCTCCCTGAAGACATCGGTACGCTGTGCGGCCGCCTGGCGAGGCTGGCAATCCTGCTTGCGCCTCGCTATCTCTGTGCGATGAAGGGCGATTGTTGGCGACACTTTGCCATCGCTGCAAAAACCTCTAAGCCTTTCGCTTCACCAGATTCGCCAACCAAAGGCTTCTCCATGCGCTGTCCCTATTGCCAGTCAGAAGATACGCAGGTGAAGGATTCGCGCCCCGCCGAGGATGGCGCGGCGATCCGCAGGCGGCGCGTCTGCCCCGATTGCGGCGGTCGCTTCACCACCTTCGAGCGCGTGCAGTTGCGCGACCTCGTCGTGGTCAAGAAATCGGGCCGCAAAGTACCCTTCGACCGCGACAAGCTGCTGCGTTCGGTGGAGATCGCCGTGCGCAAACGCAATGTCGATCCCGAGCGCATCGACCGCGCGGTGACCGGCATCGTGCGCCAGCTCGAAAGTTCCGGCGAGACTGAGGTTGCTTCGGGAGAAGTCGGCCGGCTGGTCATGGAAGCGCTGAAATCGCTCGACGATGTCGCCTATGTGCGTTTCGCCTCGGTCTACCGCAATTTTCGCGAGGCCAAGGATTTCCACGAACTGCTGGGCGAGCTCAAGGGCGACGAAATCAAGGGTGAAGAGGAAGCCAGCTGAGCATGACTGCAAGCGAACAGGCCGCCCTTGATCGCCGCTTCATGGCGGCGGCACTCAGACTGTCGCGAAAAAATGCCGGGCGCACCGCGACCAACCCCTCCGTCGGCACGCTGATCGTACGCGATGACGGCAATGGCCCGATGATCGTCGGCACCGGCGTCACCGCTGTCGGCGGCCGCCCGCATGCCGAGACCGAGGCCTTGGCCGAGGCCGGCGACCTCGCGCGCGGCGCCACCGCTTACGTCACGCTGGAGCCTTGCGCCCATCACGGCCGCACGCCGCCTTGCGCCAATGCGCTGGTCAATGCCGGTGTCGCACGCGTCGTCGGTGCGGCCAGCGATCCCGATTCGCGCGTATCCGGCAAGGGTTACGCGATCCTGCGTGCCGCCGGTGTCGAGGTGGTCGAGAAGGTGTTGGCCGAGCAAGCCGCCGAGCAGATGGCCGGCTATTTGATCCGATCATTGAGAAAACGCCCGGAAGTGATTCTCAAGCTTGCGCTTTCCAGCGACGGCAAGATCGGCAGGGAAGGCGGTGGGCAGGTGTCGATCACCGGAGATATCGCGCGCCGCGAAGTGTATCTGATGCGGGCCGAGGCGGATGGCATACTGGTTGGTATCGGGACGGCCCTTGAGGATGATCCGGCCCTGACGGTGCGTTTGCCGGGGCTGGAGAACCGTTCGCCTGCCCGCATCGTGCTCGACCGCCAGATCCGGTTGCCGGAGGCCTCGAAGCTGGTTTCGGGCGTCGACCGGGTGCCGCTCTATGTCGCCGCTTGCCTGGAGGCCGATCCGCTGCGGCGGGCAGCACTCGAACGCGCAGGCGTGCGCTTCATCGGCACTGAAACACATGAGGGCGGCATCGCTCTGCCGGAACTGCTCGAGGATCTGGCCGCGCTCGGCATGGGCAGCGTGCTGGTCGAGGGCGGCGCCAAGGTGGCGAGCGCCTTCCTGGCCGATGGGTTGGTCGACCGCGTTGTGCTGTTCCAGGGGCCGGAAGCGATCGGCGACGACGGCATTGCATCGCCGATCGACGCCGACCATATCCCGGCAGGATTTCGCAAACTGCGCGACATGCGTTTCGGCGAAGACAGCTACGCCGAGTGGATAAGAGACCTCTAGGGATCAACACCAATGTTTACCGGAATTGTCACCGATGTCGGCACTGTCGCTTCCGTCGAGCCGCTCAGGGAAGGGGTGGGGCTGCGCATCGACACCGCCTATGATCCGCAGACCATCGCCATCGGCGCCTCGATCTCCTGCGGCGGTGTTTGCCTGACAGTCACTGCCTTGCCCGACAGCGGCTCGAACGCGCGCTGGTTCGAGGTCGAGGCTTGGGAAGAGGCGCTGAGGCTGACGACGGCCTCGGGCTGGAAATCCGGCACCAAGGTCAATCTGGAGCGGGCGCTGAAGATCGGCGACGAACTCGGCGGCCACATCGTTTCGGGCCATGTCGACGGCATGGCCGAAATCGTCGAGCGCAAGGATGAGGGCGACGCCGTGCGCTTCACGCTGGAGGCGCCGCGCGACCTGGCGAAGTTCATCGCGCCCAAGGGCTCCGTCGCGCTCGACGGCACCTCGCTCACCGTCAACAAGGTCGAAGGCACGCGCTTCGACGTGCTTTTGATCCACCATTCGCTGACCGTGACCACCTGGGGCGAGCGCAAGGTCGGCGACCGCGTCAACCTCGAGATCGACACCATGGCCCGCTATGCGGCGCGGCTGGTGGAGGCGACGAAAGAGGGGCTTTGATGACCAAGGACAGGGTGAATTCCACGCAGGAAGACAAGTTGATGCGTGAGGTGCAGGCCGATGTGAACACCGAAGAGCACTCGCAACTCGATCTGTCCGTCAACGACAGCAGAGTCTTCGTTGAAGCCTTGATCAATCCTCGATCGGTGAACGATCGTCTGCGCGATACCGTGCGTGGCTACCGTCACAATACAGGCGTATGAGCACTGGAAACCAATAAGTTCTGCGGACCTTCGGCAACGTGGACAATCTTCCGCTTGCGATGAACCCGGCTTCGGCCTAAGTCACCGGCAACTCCCCGGAGACTTTTATGGCTGGTACATCCCAACACGGCAAAGCCTTCATTCGTCCGAAGGCGAAGGCGCATCTGCTTATTGTCGAAGCGCGCTTTCACGACGACCTTGCCGACGCGCTGCTCGATGGCGCGACAAGCGCGCTCGATGAAGCGGGCGCGACTTATGATGTCGTCACCGTCCCAGGTTCGCTCGAAATCCCCGCGGTGATCACCTTTGCACTGGACGGCGCGACGGAAGGCGGCACACATTATGATGGCTTTGTCGCGCTCGGCACCGTCGTCCGCGGAGACACCTATCATTTCGACATTGTCGCCAATGAATCCAGCCGCGCGCTCATGGATTTGAGCGTGCAGGACTCTGTCTGCATAGGCAATGGCATCCTCACCACCGAGAATGACGCCCAGGCCTGGACTCGCGCCAAGCGCTCGGAAGGCGACAAGGGCGGCTTTGCCGCGCGTGCGGCGCTGACCATGATTGCCCTCAAGGAACAACTGGGAGCGCGATCGTGAGCGAACCCGCTTCGCCCGGCCAGCCCTCGGTGCGCCACGCCAACAAACGCGGCGCTGCCCGTCTGGCCGCCGTGCAGGCGCTCTATCAGATGGATGTCGCCGGCAGTGGCGTCTTCGAGATCACCGCCGAATACGAGGCCTTTCGTCTCGGCAAGGAAGTCGACGGCGCGCTCTACCGCGAGGCCGATGCGCAATGGTTCCGCGCTATTCTGGCGGGTGTCGTCGAGAACCAGAAGACCATCGATCCGATCATCCGCCAGGCGCTGACCGAGGACTGGCCATTGTCGCGGCTCGATTCGACGCTGCGCGCCATCCTGCGCGCCGGCGTCTACGAGCTGATGAAGCGCGAGGATGTCCCCGTCGCCGTCATCGTCTCCGAATATGTCGACATCGCTAAGGCCTTCTACGAGGAAGATGAGCCGAAGCTGGTCAATGCCGTGCTCGACCGTGTGTCTCGCCGGGTGCGTGGCGAGGGGCGCGGCAAGGACGCATCATGACGGCCATCGCCCTCGATGCCAGTCAGGAGGCGCGACGCACGGCGCTGATCCTGGCCGCCTCGCAGGCGATCATCGGCTCGGCGGCCCCCATCGCCATCTCCGTGGGGGCGCTGGCCGGGCAATATCTGCTTGGTCCCGACAAATCATTGGCGACAGCGCCGATCACCGGCTTCAACATCGGCGTGGCGCTCGGCGCGCTGCCTGCGGCGGCTATCATCCGTAGTATGGGCCAGCGCGGCGGTTTCATGACCGGCACGATCGTCACGGCGCTCGGTGGCCTGATCGCCACGCTAGCGCTTTTTCAAGGCAGCTTCTGGCTGTTTGCCTTTGGCTTGCTCACGATCGGTGTCGGCGGCGCCTTCGTCCAGCAGTTCCGCTTCGCCGCCGCCGACAACGCACCGCCTGAATTCAAGGCGCGCGCCATCTCCTTCGTGCTGGCCGGCGGCATCGTCACCGCCATCCTCGGACCGCAGATCGTCATCTTCACCCGCGAATTGCTTGCGCCGGTCATGTTTGCCGGTTCGTTCGTCTCCATCCTGCCGCTGGCAGCGGTCGGCGCCATCATCCTGTCGTTCCTGCGGCTGCCGACGAAAGCATCCGGCAAGGTGGAGATCGCCGACAGCGACGCCAGGCCGCTGGCTGAAATCGTCACGCAGCCGCGTTTCGTCGCCGCGCTTTTCTGCGCGGTTGGCAGCTATGCGCTGATGAGCTTCGTCATGACGGGCGCACCGCTGGCCATGGTCGGTTGCGGCCTGTCGGAGAACGACGCGACGCTCGGCATCTCCTGGCACGTCATGGCGATGTTCGCGCCAAGCTTCTTCACCGGCTCGCTGATCCATCGCTTTGGCGCCGAACGCATTGTGGCCACCGGCCTGATCCTGCTCATCGGCTGCGCCATTGTCGCTCTGTCGGGCCTGGCGCTGTGGCAGTTCTGGACGTCGCTGATCCTGCTAGGCCTTGGCTGGAACTTCGGCTTCATTGGCGCGACCGCGATGGTGGCCGCCACCTACCGGCCGTCGGAAAAGGGCAAGGTGCAAGGCTTCCACGACTTCGTCCTGTTCGGCTCCGTCGCCTGCGCCTCGCTGATGTCGGGCATGGTCTACAATGCCTGGGGCTGGGAGATGCTGAACTGGATAGTCTTTCCGGTCACCGTCCTGTGCTTCGTGGCGCTCGGCGCGCTCAAGCTGACGAGCTTGCGCAAAGCCGAAGCCTGATCCATCCGCCGTTTCACCTGACACGGCGCTGTCAGCACGATGTCGGTCGAATTTACCGCTCCGTAACAAAAATATTGCGTCTGTACCTATTGTTATGAAACCGTGTGCCCCGACTGGCCGTTGAAGCCATGCTCATATGCGGTCACCGCGTTTCGGTTCATAGCAAGGGGTTTCACAATGTTTTCAGTCAAGTTTCTGGCCGGCGCGGCATTGGCGCTCGGCATTACGGTGGCTACCGCCAATGCCCAGGTGGTTGTCTCTTCCAAGATCGACACAGAGGGCGGCGTGCTCGGCAACATCATCCAGCTCGTGCTCAACGCCAACAACATCAAGACATCGGACCGTATCCAGCTCGGTGGCACGCCGGTGGTGCGCAAGGCGATCACCGCCGGCGAGATCGACATCTATCCCGAATATACCGGCAACGCCGCTTTCTTCTTCGAAAAGGCCGACGACCCGGTCTGGAAAGACGCCGCCAAGGCCTATGAAACGGCCAAGAAGCTCGACTACGACGCCAACAAGATCGTCTGGCTGTCGCCGTCGCCCGCAAACAACACCTGGGCGATCGCGCTGCGCAAGGAAGTCGCCGAGACCAACAAACTTGCCACGCTCACCGACTTCGGCAAATATGTCGCGGGCGGCGGTCAGGTGGTGCTGGCGGCTTCCGCCGAGTTCGTCAATTCGGCGGCTGCACTTCCGGCTTTCCAGACCACCTATGGCTTCACGCTGAAGCCGGACCAACTGATCACCCTTTCGGGCGGCGACACGGCAGCAACCATCGCAGCGGCCGCCAACCAGACCAACGGCGCCAATGCAGCCATGGTCTACGGCACCGATGGCGGCATCGCACCGTCCGGCCTCGTCGTGCTCGACGACGACAAGGGCGTGCAGCCGGTCTACCAGCCGGCGCCGATCATCCGCGAAGCGGTGCTGAAGGAACATCCCGAGATCGAGACGCTGCTGAAGCCGGTCTTCGCCAAGCTCGACCTCGTCACGCTGCAGGAGCTGAACGGTCGCGTGCAGGTCGGCGGCGAGCCGGTCAAGGGCGTCGCCGAGGACTTTTTGAAGAAGAACGGGTTTTTGAAGTAGTCAGTGACACCGGTGCAAGGCACCCCCCTCTGGAAGCTGCTGATCTCCCCCCTTGCGGGGGAGATGTCCGGCAGGACAGAGGGGGGTGCTGTCCCGCCGACCTCCCAACCCGTCAAAGGTGCATGCCTCGACAGGGTTGCTTCTGAACAAGCCGACACCCGAAAGTTGGCGATCCTTCACACCCCCCTCTGGCCTGCCGGCCATCTCCCCCGCAAGGGGGGAGATCGGATATCGCGTCGGTTTTCGCCAATCCCCAAAGAAAGCTGCGCGATGTGGCAAATCGCCCCTCATGAGGGGCAACCATGACTCCCCGCTTCGACAAGCTCGGCGTGGTCATCGCCGCGATATCAGCCTACGCGGCTTTTGCCGCGCCCTTTGCCACGTTCCGTGCCAACCGCATCGTCCCCGGCCAGGCGCGCTCGATTCTCGAGGCGCTGCCGGCAACGACCGGGACGCTGCTGCTCGCCATCATTGTCGCCGCAGCACTCATCGCGCTGTTCAAGACACCACTTGTGCTGCGCCTTGCCGCCAGCGTGATGGCGCTTGCCGCGCTCGCGCTGCTGATCGGTGTCGCCGGAACATTTCTCACGCCGGCGGGCAACACCTTCGCCAGAGTTTCGCCAGCCTCCGGTTTCTGGATTCTGATCTTTGCCTTCACGCTTTTGCTCGCCGACGTGCTGACAAGGCTGAACCTGTCGCCATTGGCGCGGGTTGGCGTGCTTGTGGTCGCGGCTTTGGCGATCGGGCTGCTGTTGATTTCGGGAAGCTGGGACAATCTATCGATCCTGAAGGAATATTTCAACCGCGCCGACAGTTTCTGGGCGGAGGGCTCCAAGCATGTGACGCTGGCGCTCGGTTCGCTGGCCGCCGCGGTGATCGTCGGCCTGCCGCTCGGCATCCTGTGCCATCGCGTCGAAAATCTGCGGGCCGGGGTTCTCAACGTGCTCAACATCATCCAGACCATTCCCTCGATCGCGCTGTTCGGCCTGCTGATCGCGCCGCTCGGCTGGGTTGCCGCGCATGTGCCGGGGGCTGCCGCGCTCGGTATTCGCGGCATCGGCACCGCTCCCGCCTTCGTCGCGTTGTTCCTTTACTCGCTGCTGCCGGTGGTGGCCAACACGGTGGTCGGTCTCGCCGGCGTGCCGCGCGCGGCCAACGACGCGGCGCGCGGCATGGGCATGACCGACAGGCAGCGCCTGTTCGGCATCGAGTTTCCGCTGGCTTTTCCTGTCATCCTCACCGGCATCCGTATCGTTTTGGTGCAGAACATCGGCCTCGCCACCATTGCCGCGCTGATCGGCGGCGGCGGTTTCGGCGTGTTCGTCTTCCAGGGTGTGGGTCAGACGGCAATGGACCTTGTGCTGCTCGGCGCCGTGCCGACGGTCGCGCTCGCCTTTGCCGCCGCCATCATCCTCGATGCGGTGATCGAAATGACCGCCACCAAGCGCAGGGTTGAAACGGCATGATCGAGATCGAAGGCATCACTAAGCGCTATGACGCGACGACCGTGGTCGATGACGTGTCGATGGTCATCGAGCCGCGCACCATCGCCGTCATCGTCGGCACGTCCGGTTCCGGCAAGACGACGCTGCTGCGCATGATCAACCGGCTGGTCGAGCCGACCTCGGGCATCATCAAGCTCGACGGCGCCGACAATCGTTCGCTGCCCGGTTACGAGCTGCGCCGCAGCATCGGCTACGCCATCCAGGGCCACGGCCTGTTTTCACATCGCACGGTGGCACAGAACATTGCCACCGTGCCGGTGCTGCTTGGCTGGGACAAGGACCGTATCAAGGCCCGGGTCGACGAGCTGATGACGCTCTATCAGCTCGATCCCGAAGCCTTCGGGCCGCGCTATCCGCACGAACTGTCCGGCGGCCAGCAGCAGCGCGTCGGCGTTGCCCGCGCACTCGCCGCCGAGCCCAACGTGCTGTTGATGGACGAACCGTTCGGCGCCCTTGACCCGATCATCCGCACCAAGGCGCAGGAGGATCTGCTGGCGATCCAGAAGCGCTTCGGCACCACCATCATCCTCGTCACCCACGACATGGAAGAGGCCGTGCATATGGGCGACAAGATCGCGGTCATGGATGCCGGCAAGCTGGTGCAATACGCCAAGCCAGCCGAGATCCTGGCAAAGCCGGCAAGCGCCTTCGTCGAGACCCTGGTTGGCGCCAGCGAGAGGCCGTTCCGGTTGCTGTCGCTCGGCCGGGTCCGCGATGCCGTGGAGAAGGGCTCCGCCGAAGGCGAGGCGATCCCCGGCGATGCCAGCCAGCGCGACGCGCTGGCCGAATTGCTGTGGTCGGGCCGGCCGGCGCTGCCGGTCTCAGGCACCGACGGCAAGCCGCTTGGCCGCGTGACCATCGACGGGCTGGTGAAGCGCGCGGCGAGGCCGGCATGAAGGCCTGGCTTCCATCGCTGCTCAGGCTAGCCTTGGTGGTGCTGCTCGTTGCCTTCGTCACCAATCCGGGCTGGTTCGAGCCGCTGCTGAAGCCGCTGACCGAAAACAATGCGCCGGTGATCTACAATCAGGGCAGCCTGCTGACACTGACATTGCTGCATTTGCGCACGGTTCTGATCGCCACCGTGGCCGCAACCATCGTCGCGGTGGCGCTTGCCATCCTGGTCACCAGGCCGGCCGGCGCCGAATTCCTGCCGCTATCGCGCAGCCTGGTCAACATCGGCCAGACCTTTCCGCCGGTGGCGGTGCTGGCGCTTGCGGTGCCGGCCGTCGGCTTCGGCGAGAAGCCGACGCTGATCGCCCTGTTTCTCTACGGCCTGTTGCCGATCTTCGAAAATGCGCTGACCGGCCTGACGACGCTGCCGGCCAATGTCGTCGAAGCGGCGCGCGGCGCCGGCATGACCGGTTGGCAAAGGCTCACCAAGGTCGAGCTGCCGCTCAGCGCCCCGATCATTCTCGGCGGCATCAGGCTGTCGGTGGTGATCAGTCTTGCCACCGCGACCATCGGTTCGACCGTGGCAGCCAAAACGCTGGGCGAAGTGATCATCGCCGGGCTGTTGTCCAACAATCTCGCCTTCGTCCTGCAGGGCGGCCTGATCGTGGCAGCCCTTGCCGTGCTGATCTATGACGGTCTATCGGCGATCGAGCGCTACACGGCGCGCCGCATGGGCCGGGAGACCGAGTAGCCGCGTCTTGCGTCAAGGCCAATTTCAATCGATCTAATAGGAGAGTGCTAACGGCAGCCGCCGCTTGGCCCCAACCATTTAGGCGAAAGCCGGGCAAAAACCGAACAATATCTTGACGTTCGCAGCCCTGTTTCGCATACACCGCTGCGAAGAGGCGGATTCCGTGCACGGAATCCGGTCTTTGTCTCAACGGCCCAGGGAGGGGTTCTTTTGGGCCATCAATCGAGGAAAATCCGGCAATGACAATTATTTCCGCCGTCATCGCCTGCGGCCTGCTTTCAATCCTTTACGCCATCTGGGCGACACGTTCGGTCCTTGCGGCCGATCAGGGCAATGCACGCATGCAGGAAATCTCCGCGGCTATCCGCGAGGGCGCACAGGCCTATCTGGCGCGTCAGTACACCACCATCGCCATCGTTGGCGTCGTCGTCCTCGTGCTCGCCTGGTGGCTGCTGTCCATCACCGCCGCGATCGGCTTCCTGATCGGTGCAGTGCTTTCAGGCGCCGCCGGCTTCATCGGCATGCATGTCTCCGTTCGCGCGAATGTTCGTACGGCGCAGGCCGCATCGAACAGCCTCGCTGCCGGCCTCGACATCGCGTTCAAATCGGGCGCCATCACCGGCATGCTGGTTGCTGGCCTGGCCTTGCTCGGCGTTTCGATCTACTACCTCATCCTGACCCACTTCATGGGCCTCCAGCCCAATGATCGCATCGTCATCGACTCGCTGGTCTCGCTCGGCTTCGGCGCATCGCTGATCTCGATCTTCGCCCGTCTCGGCGGCGGCATCTTCACCAAGGGCGCCGACGTCGGCGGCGATCTCGTCGGCAAGGTCGAAGCCGGTATTCCCGAAGACGATCCGCGCAACCCGGCCACCATCGCCGACAATGTCGGCGACAATGTCGGCGACTGCGCCGGCATGGCCGCTGACCTGTTCGAAACCTATGCGGTGACCGTTGTCGCCACCATGGTTCTGGCTGCCATCTTCTTTGGCGGTACCGCCGTTCTGGGTGCAGCCATGCTTTATCCGCTCGCTATCTGCGGCGCCTGCATCCTGACCTCGATCGTCGGCACCTTCTTCGTCAAGCTCGGTTCCAACGGCTCGATCATGGGCGCACTCTACAAGGGCCTGATCGTCACCGGCCTGCTGTCCATCGTCGGCCTCGGCGTCGCCACCCATGTCACCCTCGGCTGGGGCGAGATCGGCACCGTCGCCGGCATGGTCATCACCGGCAAGAACCTGTTCATATGCGGCCTGGTCGGCCTCGTGGTGACCGGTCTCATCGTGGTCATTACCGAATACTACACCGGCACCAACAAGCGCCCGGTCAACTCTATCGCCCAGGCGTCGGTCACCGGTCACGGCACCAACGTCATCCAGGGCCTTGCGGTCTCGCTGGAATCGACGGCGCTGCCGGCGATCGTCATTGTCGGCGGCATCATCTCGACCTATCAGCTTGCCGGCCTCTTCGGTACGGCGATCGCCGTCACGACGATGCTCGGTCTTGCCGGTATGATCGTTGCGCTCGATGCCTTCGGCCCGGTCACCGACAATGCCGGCGGCATTGCCGAAATGGCCGGCCTGCCCAAGGAAGTGCGCCAGTCCACCGACGCGCTCGACGCGGTCGGCAACACCACCAAGGCGGTGACCAAGGGTTACGCCATCGGTTCGGCCGGTCTCGGCGCACTGGTGCTGTTTGCCGCCTACTCTAACGACCTGAAGTTCTTTGCCGCCAATGGCGACAAATATCCCTACTTCCAGGGCATGGGCGAGATCTCCTTCGATCTCTCCAACCCATACGTCGTCGCTGGCCTGATCTTCGGCGGTCTGATCCCGTATCTGTTCGGCGGCATCGCCATGACGGCCGTCGGCCGCGCGGCGGGCGCCATCGTCGAGGAAGTGCGCAAGCAGTTCCGCGAGGATCCGGGCATCATGGCTGGCACCTCGAAGCCGAACTACGCACGCGCGGTCGACCTGCTGACCAAGGCGGCAATCAGGGAAATGATCATCCCGTCGCTGCTGCCGGTGCTGGCGCCGCTCGTGGTCTATTTCGGCGTGCTGCTGATCTCGGGTTCGAAGGCGTCCGCTTTTGCCGCCCTTGGTGCCTCGCTGCTCGGCGTCATCGTCAATGGCTTGTTCGTCGCCATCTCGATGACCTCTGGCGGCGGTGCCTGGGACAACGCCAAGAAGTCCTTCGAAGACGGCTTTGTCGACAAGGACGGCGTCAAGCATCTCAAGGGTTCCGAAGCGCACAAGGCTTCGGTGACCGGCGACACGGTCGGCGACCCCTACAAGGACACCGCCGGTCCGGCCGTCAACCCGGCGATCAAGATCACCAACATCGTGGCGCTCTTGCTGCTGGCCGTGCTCGCGCACGGCTGATCAAAAGCATCCACTCGAAAACAGAACCCGCGGGAGCGATCCCGCGGGTTTTTTGTTGAAGCGATGACAACGTCGACCCTTCAGCGCTTCGCTTCGCCTAGGTCCTCCAGTGCGTGGTGTGCAAGCATCTCATCCAGGCTCGGCTCGCGTTTCCTTGGCCACGGCCACACCGGTGAACGATCCCCATAACAAAAACCCGCAGGATCGCTCCCGCGGGTTTTTGGTCGCCTGAGATGATGAGGCTTCCGAAATGGAAGCCGAAAGGAATTAGACGCCGCCGCCCGGAATGCTGGGTGCCAGCTTGCTGGCACCGTTGATGATCTGGCTGAGGAAGTTCTGGTCCTTGCCGCCGGTCGGTGTGGTGCGCGAGATGAAGTCGAACATCTTGCCGTCCTTCATCCCGTAATTGGCGATCTGGGTGACGCGGCCATCGGCGCCGAAATAGACCGCCAGCACATGCTGGTCAATCAGCCGTGGCTTGTCGAAGGCGACGTAGCGCTTGCGCGTCTGCGAAATGTAATAGAAGGCCTCGTTGTCGAAGGTCGCGGTCGTCGACGGCGTGCCGAGCGCCAGAAGCACCTGCTCGCGGCTCGAACCGACCGGCACCAGGTCGATTGCCTGCTGGTCTATGACGTAACCTTGCGTCAGCGTCTCACTTGGGCTGAGGTCGCCGATCATCTTGGAGGTGTGGCAGGCGGACAGTGCCGAAACGATCATCAGCAGCGAGATCGCGCCGGCGGGCCTGGACGAGAAGGTCGACTTGAAATTCAGCGCGCGCAACAACAACTCCATTAGCTGGCCGCAACTTGCGCTGGGCCGCGAAACCGGTAAACCAGCTTGCTTGCCGATGCAACAAGCCCACTTCAACAAACGGTCCCCAGGAGACCATCCCCAATGTTCCAGCGCTTTTTTGGCCGCGAACGCTACGCCAACCGCGCTATCACCGAGGCGCTTTACGCACAAATCGTGGCGGCGGCGCGGCAGACCGTGTTTTATTCCCACTGGAATGTGCCAGACACGCCGCTTGGCCGTTTCGAGATGCTGTCGCTGCACATGTTCCTGTTCCAGCACAGGTTGCGCGGGGAGGGCGGTGCGGCGCAAGAGGTCGCCCAGGTTCTGATCGACGAGTTCTTCCTCGACGTCGACCATTCGTTGCGGGAATTGGGCATTGGCGACGTGGGCGTGCCCAAACGCATGAAAAAGCTGGCAAAGATGTTTTATGGCCGAACCGCTGCCTATGACGATGCCCTGAAAAGAAACGACCATGAAGGGCTGACCGCGGCTCTTGCCCGCAATGTCCGGCCCGACGCGGGCGCCTGGCTGGAAGCATCGCTGCTGGCCAACTATGTTACCGACGCGCGCAGTCATCTGGCCGCGCAGACATCCGAATCGATTGTCTCCGGCACGCTGACCTTTCCCGCCGCCAAGGAGGTTGAACAATGAAGCATGTTGACCCGCAAAGCCCGGTCTCCTTCCGGGCAAACGTTACGCGCCTGCCGCAGAAGGGCCTGCCGCTGGTTATCGAGGCCGATGCCGCGCAGCGTGCGGCACTGGCCGAGGAGCACGGGCTGATTTTGGTCGAATCCTATCGCGCCGAGCTTCTGGTCGCGTCGTGGAAGCGCAATGGCGTGAAGATAAGCGGTCGCGTCGAAGCCGACATCACCCAGGCCTGCATCGTCACGCTCGAGCCTGTCGAGGCGCATATCGACGAACCGGTCGAAGCGCTGCTGCTGCCCGAGGATTCCAAGCTTGGACGGCAGGGTTTCGATGGTGGCGGCGAGATCCTGCTCGACGCGGAAGGCCCTGACAGTCCAGAGACATTTTCCGGTGACACGATCGATGTCGGGGCAATCGCCGAACAGTATTTCGGGCTCGCCATCGACCCCTATCCGCGCAAGCAGGGCGCATCGCTCAACACCGGCAGCGAGAACGAACCGGCGGAGAATGAATTTCAGCAAAAACTGCGATCCTTGCTGGGAAAATCCTGAAAAGCTCGCCCGCGACGGAAAAGTCGGTTGTGCGGCAGCCCAAAACCGTTATTTTCGCCGAACCTTCGCGGTCGCTAAAGCGACCTGCCGCCTAACCGTGAGATAAATACCGCGTGATCAGGATTTCCATCGATGCCATGGGCGGCGATCACGGACCAGCCGTGGTCATTCCAGCGCTCATGACGGTCGCGACCCGTCGTCCCGACATCCGCTTCGTCATCTTCGGGCGTGAGGAGGTCGTGCGCCCGGAGCTTGCCAAATTTCCCAAGCTCGCCGAGATCAGTGAATTCTTCCATTGCGAAATTGCGGTCAGGATGGACGACAAGCCGAGCCAGGCGCTGCGCCACGGCCGCTGGAAGTCATCAATGTGGAAGGCCGTCGAAGCGGTCAAGGCCGGCACGGCCGACGCCTGCATTTCCGCCGGCAACACCGGCGCGCTGATGGCGATGTCGAAATTTTGCCTGCGCACCATGGCCACCATCGATCGCCCGGCGATCGCAGCCCTTTGGCCGACATTGCGCGGCGAAAGCGTGGTGCTGGACGTCGGCGCGACCATTGGGGCCGATGCGCAACAGCTCATTGATTTTGCCATTCTCGGCACCGGCATGGCGCGCTCGGTCTTCGGCATAGCCCGGCCCAGCGTCGGCCTGCTCAATGTCGGCGTCGAGGAGATCAAGGGCCAGGAAGAGGTCAAGGAGGCCGGGCGCATGCTGCGCGAAGCCAACATGGCCTCGATGAACTATCACGGTTTCGTCGAGGGTGACGATATCGGCAAGGGCGTGGTCGACGTCGTCGTCACCGAAGGCTTTGCCGGCAACATCGCGCTGAAGACGGCGGAAGGCACGGTGCGCCAGATCGGTGGCTATCTGCGCGCCGCGATGAGCCGGACTCTGATGGCCAGGATCGGCTATATCTTCGCCAAGGGCGCCTTCGATCGCCTGCGCGAAAAGATGGATGTCGGCCGCTCCAATGGCGGCGTTTTCCTGGGGCTGAGCGGCATCGTCGTCAAAAGCCATGGCGGTGCTGATTCTGACGGGTTCGCCGCCGCGATCGAACTCGGCTATGACATGGTCCGCAACAACCTACTCGACCGCATCGAGGCCGATCTGGACCTGTTTCATGCGCGCAACCCGCGTGCCCTGTCAGCTAGGAAATCCGACGTCGTCACCGACGCAAAGGAATAGGAAAGAACTTTGATCAGATCAGTCGTGCGCGGCACGGGCGCCGCGCTGCCCCGCCGAATCATGAAGAATGCCGATTTCGAAGGCATGGTCGAGACCTCTGACGAGTGGATCGCCCAGCGTACCGGTATTCGCCAGCGACATATCGCTGGTGACGACGAGACCACGGCTTCGCTCGGGGAAGCAGCGGCACGTGCCGCACTTGCCAATGCGGGCCTCACGCCCGCCGACATCGATCTGATCGTGCTGGCGACCTCGACGCCAAACAACACATTCCCGGCCACCGCCGTCGAGATCCAGAACCGGCTCGGCATGCATCACGGCTTTGCCTTCGACCTGCAGGCGGTCTGTTCGGGCTTCGTCTATGCCGTGACCACCGCCGATCTCTACATCCGCGGCGGCCTGGCCAAGCGTGTCCTGGTGATCGGTTCGGAAACATTCTCGCGCATCCTCGACTGGAGCGACCGCTCGACCTGTGTGCTGTTCGGCGACGGCGCCGGCGCCATGATTCTGGAAGCAGGCGAGGGGGCGGGCACGATCGCCGACCATGGCGTTCTGGCGGCCAGCCTGCGCTCCGATGGCACGCACAAGGACAAGCTTTTCGTCGACGGCGGGCCGTCGACCACGGGTACGGTTGGCCATCTCCGGATGGAGGGTCGCGAAGTCTTCAAGCATGCGGTCGGCATGATCACCGACGTCATCGAGGCGACGTTCGCGCAAGCCGGTATCTCGGCCGATGATCTCGACTGGTTCGTGCCCCACCAGGCCAATAAACGAATTATTGACGCTTCCGCCAAGAAGCTCGGGATAGCTGAGCAAAAGGTGGTGGTTACGGTCGATTTGCACGGTAACACCTCGGCTGCTTCCGTGCCGTTGGCGCTGTCGGTGGCCGTCGCCGACGGCCGCATCAAGAAGGGCGATCTCGTCCTCCTGGAAGCGATGGGTGGCGGCTTCACCTGGGGCGCTGTCCTGGTTCGCTGGTAAGTGCCGAACGGTCCAGTTTCGGTCCTTGACCTTGACGGATCAATTACTTAGGCTCTGCCGTTGTTGTGCCGAATTTTATGTTTTGAGCTGATGGGACGGTCGCATGGGGGGAAAGACACTTACGCGCGCCGACCTTGCCGAGGCAGTTTACCGGAAGGTCGGCCTGTCGCGCACTGAATCGGCCGAGCTCGTCGAAGCGGTGCTGGATGAAATCTGCGAAGCCATCGTGCGCGGCGAAACGGTGAAGCTGTCGTCCTTCGCGACATTCCACGTCCGCTCCAAGAACGAACGCATCGGCCGCAATCCCAAGACCGGCGAGGAAGTGCCGATCCTGCCGCGTCGGGTGATGACCTTCAAGTCGTCGAATGTGCTGAAGAGCCGTATCTTGCGCTCCCATCAGAGCGGCAAGGCCAAAACCGGCAAGTAGTCCATTGCGCGGTTGAAAACTGCCGCCGCCATGACGCCGGGCTTGAATATTGCTTCATAAACCGCTGAAATAAGCCCCGATTCGGCAGGTAGGCCGGATCATCGTCCAGCGTGAGGATTCGCCCATGGACAAGAGCCCCGACGCCTTTCGTACCATCAGCGAGGTCGCCGAAGATCTCGATCTGCCGCAGCATGTGCTGCGTTTCTGGGAAACGCGTTTCAACCAGATCAAGCCGATGAAGCGCGGCGGCGGCCGTCGTTACTACCGGCCGCAGGATGTCGAACTGATCAAGGGCATTCGCCACATGCTCTACGACCAGGGCTACACCATCAAGGGCGTGCAGAAGCTGTTGCGCGAGAACGGCAACCATTTCCTGGTTGCGATCGGCAATGGCGACATGGCCGCCGTCGAGGCGATCTCACAGCGAAGGCAGGCTGACCAAGTGCCGCTGACGCCAGCGGCCCAGCCGCGTGGCATGGACGACGAACTGGTCGGCCAGCCGCGGGTGAAGCCCAGCCGCCGCTTTTTCGGCCTGGGCAAGAGCGACGAGGACGGTCCGGTGCAGCCGGATGCATCGAAACTCTCGCGCGACAACAGGGCCTTGCTGCAGGAGGCGCTGTTCGACCTCCTGGAATGCAAGCGCCTGCTTGACCAGGTGCGCTGACCGCAGCCCGACGCGACATCGATAGTTCGAAACCGGAACCCGTCTTCCGGTGAGGCGTTACGTTTCCTTCTGCAAGTGAAGGAAACACATCATGGCATCATTTTCGACCCTCTCGGACATCGATCTCGACAGGCAGGTCGCGGTTCTCAGCAAGGAACTGGCCAGCTTGAAGAGGGCTGTGGCGAAGCGAGGCGGCGCCTACTACGAGGACGGTCGCGATGCCGCGCTCGACACCTATTCCGATCTTGCCGGCCGCCTGCACGATGCCATGCCTGCAATCCGCAAACAGGGCAGGGTGATCGAGAAGTCGGCCCGCGACCATCCGGCGGCTGCCGCCGCGGTGGGCCTTGTGGTGCTCGGTCTTGTCGCCAGTCTGCTGTTCAGCCGGCGCTGAATTCTAAAACCCAAATCCCACAGATACGAGCAAGAAGAAGTGACGGCTCGCCCTAAGGTGATCCGTCATTTTCCTTGCGATCGGCCATGTCTGTTGTCGCTCCGGCATCTGGCGAGGAGCGTGTCGGCATAGAGGCGCCCAGCACCTCTGTGTCGCCGGCGCAGGAATGCGGATTGGTCAAGCCGCCAGGGCCGCTCGATTTCGCCGGTGAACGCCGGATTGGTGGTGGTGCCATAGCCAGCGCCGGGATAGACGACGATCTCACCGGCGTCGCGCATTGGATTTGCATGAATTGTCGATCCGCGATCGAGCCTCGCGGGGCGGAGTAGCCGGCCTTGGACAGGAAGCCAAGGCCGGTCTTCTCGGTGGCGGTCTGCGGAGCTTAGGCCTTGTTTCCGATCACATGGTGGTGGTGGCGGTGATGATGGTGGTGGCGGACATGGTGGCGATGATGATGGTGGTGACGATGATGCTTTGCCATCGGGGCGGCATCCGCACTCGTCGCACCGATGACGGGCACCGTGAAAGCCAATGCAACTGCAAGCCCGAGGGCCGAGAGGAGGGACTTCTTCATGGATCGTTTCCTTTTGTTTCGCGGGCGTATGGATCGGGGCGATAGCCCGGCCGCCGCGAATGGAATTACGCGCCTGAATTTTTTCGTCAGTATTTCCCGATTGTAGAATTTTGTTTCTGTACTGTTTCTGCCCAATTCAGCCTCCCGCCACCATGCACGGCAAGATCGAGAGGCGGCCATTGGCCGCCCGTCCCACTACATCGGCGGCACGACGCCGTTGTTTCCGACCACGACGCGGCTGGCGCTCAGCGCGCCGTCACTGCCCCGCTCAGCGGTGACAAAGACCGTCGCACCCGGCTTGAGGTCGGTCGGCGTCGCCGGCGCGAAGGTCACGACGGGCGTGGTGTCGGGGATCGAAATCTTCTTGGTCTGGCCATTGTCATAGGTCAGCGTGACCGATCGCCCGCTTATGTCGGTAACGTCGGCGACTGTGCCGTTGGTCATCCGGCTGTTTGGCTGCAGGTCCCAGGGGCGGTCACCCTCGCCAGTGCCTTTCAGCGCGGCCGGAAAGACCACCACCTCCAGGGCGCCGCTGCCGCCATCCGCTTTCGAAACGGAGGCAATGCCGAGGAAATCCCCCTGCTTAATGCCCTTTGCCGAGGCGTTGGCGACGCCCGAGATCTTCCAGCCGGCCTTGAGCTTGATCGCGTCGGTATCGCCCCGGCGGGTTTTCACGGTGAGCAGCGTGGGCTCAAAACTGACCACCGTGCCGCGCACACGCAGCGCGTCTGCGGCTTGGGCGGCGCCCGCGCCGGCGACGGAAAGGCTGGAAATCGTGCCGAGCACGACCATGACTGTCTTCAAGTTCATTGCAAAAAATCCTTCCGGGAACGAGCTGGCTGGAACCGGATGGTTTCACGCCAGCGACCCGGAGATAACGAATGGGCGCGGCGAAACTGCCGGCAAAAGCCCGATCAGGCCTTCAAAACAACTTGATCGCGACGTGTGCGCGAGAGGACCGCGCCAGGCACCTGGTTCACGATCCCGTGACGGCCCTTTTGGCTCTTGGCAAATCGCCGGCGAGAGGGCATCTTCCCGACCGTCTCAGGCAACACTCCTCATTTGATCAAACTCTTTCAGTCTGGAGTTGCCAATGCCCCATAATGCGAAAAGCGAACCCCACTCCGAACCGGCAACCAACGGGAGCGGGCCAGATTACAACACCCTCAGAGCGATGCGGGAGACCCGCGGTTACAGCGTGGAAGAGCTCTCCCTGACATGCGGCCTGGCGGTGGACGAGATTGAGGATATCGAAAGCGGGAGAGTGACCGACCCGTCGAAGCTGCGTCGTATTGTGTCCGCGCTTCACCTTCCCCAGGAGGCTCTGATCACCCCGGCTGCGCCGACGCCGGCGGCGCAAGGTCGATCACTGGCGTAGATCTGCACCACGCATTCCAGAGAACCCGCCAAGGCCATTGGCGGGTTTCTTTGTACCTGCCGCAGCGCTTTGCTTCAGCCTGGCACTTGCCGATCTGTCTATCGCACGTGCCTATGCGTGCCGCGGCCCTGGCTGCTGGACCCTAATCCGCCCTCCACAACGTTTTTGAACCGTCGGTTTTTAGATATGAGCCTGGAATCCGTTCGTGCCTTCTTCGCCACCCATGCGCCCGACATCCATGTCATCGTCACGCAGGTGAGCTCGGCGACGGTGACCCTGGCGGCTGAGGCGCATGGCGTGCTGCCAGCACAGATCGCCAAGACGATCTGCCTGCGCGTCGGCGACCACACCATGCTGGTGGTGACCAGCGGCATCGCCAGGCTGGACAACCGCAAGTTCAAGGACCAGTTCGGCGGCAAGCCGCGTATGCTCGACGCCACCGAGGTTGTCGAAGCAACCAGCCATCCGGTCGGCGGCGTCTGCCCGTTCGGCCTGCCGGCGCCGCTGCCGGTCTATTGTGACGTGTCGCTGCGCGAATTCGACGAGGTGGTGCCTGCCGCCGGCGCCACCAACGCCGCCGTGCGGATTGCGCCGCAGCGCATGGTTGAGCTCATTGGGGCTGAATGGGTTGATGTGTGCCAAGGGTAGAGTTGGCGCCCAAGCCGGAGTTCAAATGGGAGAGGACATGGTTGCCCAGATCCGAGATTTGGCCGGGCTGACCGGGGCATCTGGAGGGGCGGACTTCGGGGGCAAGTCCTGCTTTGAATTGGTCGGAGTGGCCGGATTCGAACCGACGACCCCTTGACCCCCAGTCAAGTGCGCTACCGGGCTGCGCTACACTCCGGACCGGTCGCGATGTATCGTGATAACCCCGTGCGGGTCAACCGAATTCCGCGACTTTTATCCCGCTGCGATTGCCGGTGCCGGCGAGCCCTGCAAGGCAGGCCGCAACAGCCGCTGATGGCTGTATTCCAGCGCGATGGCGCCCCAGATCAGGCCGAGCAGCAGATAGACGTGGCGCCAGTGGTCGATGTCGATGAAGGTGCCGAGCCCGATATTGCCGATAAAGGCGACATAGGCGCACAGGAGATAGGGCTGCCACGGCCGGTCGCGCAGCAGGATGCGGAAGCCGGCTGCTATCGTCCATAAGACGAGCGCCAGGAACGACACGAAGCCGAGCCAGCCATAATCCATCAGCATCTTCAGCCAGATGTCGTGGGTGTCTTCACCGAAGATCGTGCCGAAGACCAGCGGGCCGATGCCGAACGGATGCTCCATCGCCATTTGGAAGCCGATGCCGTAGCGGGCGAAACGGCCGAGGCGGGCGGTGTCGTAGCTCTGCTCGAGATGGGCACGGTTGGAGAACATCTCCGAGACGCCGGGCAGCTGCAGGATGACGATCATGGCGACGACCAGCAGCGCCAGTGCTGCAATCGTCATCACCACCACGCGCAGCCGGAACATTCCGCTGGCGCTCTGCAGGAACAGGCAGCCGGTGAGCAGGACGGCCGAAACGGCGAACATGCCCCAGGCACCGCGCGAGAAGGAAAAGAAGATGCCGGCGGTGATGATCAGCAGTGGTACCGCCAGCAGCGGCATGCGTGTCACCGGTCCGGTCAAAAGCAGATAGAGCAGATAGATGCCGGGCAGCACCAGGAAGGGGCCGAACACGTTCGGGTCCTGGAAGGCGCCGGCGGCACGATCGTATTTGGTGAACATCTCCGCGCCCGGAAAGGCATGGAAGTAGCCTGCAATGCCAAGCAGCGAGGTGGCCACGGCCGAAACCACATAGGCAATGAAGATCAATCGGTAGAGGCCCGGCTGTACGGCGGTGATCGATGCGAAGAACACCGCGCTGAAGGCGAGAAACAGCGAGACGGCGAGATAGAGCGGTGTGTTGGCGAGGTCCGCCATCTGCGTCATAGAGATCATGCCGCCGATGTTCATCGTCACCAGCAGCACCAGCAGCGGCGTGGCCGCGCGGGAAATCCGCAAGCCGAAAAGCGCACAGATGGCGATCAGCCCGGCCATGTAGAGCTCATAGGGCGCCGGCTCGCTGATGACGAAGCCGGACAGCAGAATGCCGAGGAAGACCGCGCCCGAGGAAATCAGCGCGACCAGCTTGGCGTTGACCGCCGCGCGCGGCAGATCATGGCTGATCGCGCTCAATAGGCGTTTTCCGTGTTGAGCAGCCGGAGCGGCGTGAGGAACAGAATCCGCAAATCGAACAGCAGCGACCAGTTCTCGATGTAGAAGAGATCATACTCGGTTCGCATGCGGATCTTCTCGTTGGTGTCCATCTCGCCGCGCCAGCCATTGATCTGCGCCCAGCCGGTGACGCCGGGCTTGACCTTGTGGCGGGCGAAATAGCCGTCGACAACCTCGTTGTAGAGCAAATTATGCGACTGTGCGGCGATGGCATGCGGGCGTGGACCGACCAGCGACAGCGAACCCAGCAGCGAGTTGAAGAACTGCGGCAGCTCGTCGATCGAGGTCTTGCGGATGAAGCGGCCGACGCGGGTGACGCGCGGGTCGTTCTTGGTCACCGTCTGCTTGGCGGTCGGATCGGCCTTGTCCGTATACATCGAACGGAACTTGTAGACCTCGATGATCTCATTGTTGAAACCGTGCCGCTTCTGATGGAACAGCACCGGCCCCTTGCTGTCGAGCTTGATGGCGATGGCGGTCGCCAGCATCACCGGCGAGAACACGACGATGCCGATCAGGCTGAAGACAATGTCGAAGGCGCGCTTGGCGACCGAATCCCAGTCGTTGATCGGCTTGTCGAAGATGTCGAGCATCGGCACCGCGCCGATGTAGGAATAGGCGCGCGGGCGAAACTGCAGCGCGTTGGAATGCGCCGAAAGCCGGATGTCGACCGGCAGCACCCACAGCTTCTTCAGCAACTGCAGAACGCGCGATTCGGCGGTCAGCGGCAGCGATACGATCAGCATGTCGATGCGGGCGATGCGGGCGAATTCGATCAGTTCCGAAATGGTGCCGAGCTTGGGGTAGCCGGCGACGATGGGCGGCGAGCGCTTGTCGCCGCGATCGTCGAAGATGCCGCAGATGCGGATATCGTTGTAGGGCTGCTTTTCGACCGAGCGGATCAGGATTTCCGCCGCCTTGCCGCCGCCGACGATGACGGCGCGCCGCTCCATGCGGCCATCGCGCGCCCAGGCCCGGATCAGCTTCGACATCACCAGCCTGAGGCCGAAGATGAGAACGAAGCCGATGACGAACCAGCTGCCGAACAAAAGGCGCGAATAGTCCTGCGACATCTTCATGACGAATGCCGTCAGCGCCATCAGGGCGAAAGTGCCGGCCCAGACGAGCAGCACGCGGCCGAAATTGGCGATGGGCCGCATCAGGGCGACGATCTGGTAGCAGTCGGTGACGTCGAGCAGCACCACGGCAAGGAACGAGCCCGCTGCGATCGTCACCGGATATTGCCAGGCGAGATAGTTGAAGAACCCGACATAGTGGAAATAGACGGCGAGTCCGGACAGGAACAGCAAGCCGAATTCGACCATGCGCAGGACACCGCTGACCATGATCGGCGACATCGTATCGCGCCGGTACTGCGAGGCGACCTGGCGGGCGACATCGTTCATGCCGCTTGGCGTGTCGCCGTCGGCCGGGCCGTCGAATTTACGCACCGCCTCTGCTGAAAAGCGGCGCGCGGGGTCGATCTCGTTCATGAGGGCTTTCCGCAAGCTTCCCCCCGGTCATAGCAAAAGAGAGCTAAGAAACCCTTGAAACAACGCATGGCTTTGGAACGGCTTGGTCCTGCGCCTACGTGTCGAGCGCGGCGAAATAGGCCTTCTCGATGTCGGCGGCCATCACATCGGCGCCGAAGCGTGCCTTGAGGTTGGCGCTATCGGGCATCAGGTCGCGATAGGCGGCCGGGTCGGCCAGCGCCTGGCTCATCCTGTCCGCGAGCTCGATCGGGTCAGGTCGGATCAGGGCGGGGGAACCGATGTCGAATATCTCCGGAATGCCGCCGACCGCGGTTGCGATCATCGACTTTCCCGCGGCAAGCGTTTCCAGGACGATATAGGGCATGGCTTCGGCGCGCGAGGGAACGATGATAAGCGCGGCAAGGGCAAAGGCCTCCCTGGCCGGCATCGGCGGCAGGAAGCGGACATGGCGCTCGAGCCCGAGGCGTTTCACTTGCCCGTGGTAACGCGGAAGGTCGTCGCCGTCGCCGACCATCACCGCGGTCAGCGCGCGGCCGAACCGCGGGCCGGCGAGCGCCAATGCGTCGATGAAGATGTCCGGTCCCTTCAGGTCGCGCATCATGCCGATATAAAGCAGGTCGGCTGCGTCCGGCGCGGTGATCACCGGCTCGAATTCAGTGGCGCGCAGGCCGTTATAGACGAGGGTGTTGGGAATGGGCGGCTCGCCTACCTTGTGGCGATAGGTCCGCCGCTCATAGTCCGAGACAAACAGCAGATAGTCGGTGAAGCGAGCCATGAAGCGCTCGAGCGCGAAGAACAGCTTTCCGGTGGTCGTGTTCTCGTCATAGTGGAGCGAGCCGCCATGCGGCGAATAAAGGCGGGCTACGCGAGACCTTGATACCCGCAACAATGAGCCGAACAGACGGGCATAGGCGCCACCCTTGGCGCCGTGCCCATGCAGTACGTCCGGCCGCAATTCCTTGATGATCCTGTACGTGCGCCAGGCCGAGGCAAGGTCGCCGGGACCGACGTGGCGCTGCATCGGCGTGCGATGAATGCCGAGCGCCAGCAAGTCCTTCATCTGCTCGAACAGATGTTCCTCGAACGTGCCGCCTGTCGTCGAATCGCAGACGATGCCGACGGAATGCCCGGCGGCGACCTGCGCCTCGGCCAGGTCGCGCACATGCCGGAAAATTCCTCCGACGGGTGAGCGAAAGCAATGGACGATCCTGAGCCTGTCCGCCACTTGGTATCTGTCAGAACAGACGTTCGCGGACGTAGACCGTATCGCCCGGCAGCAACGGGTCGGAGGTGACCACGCGGCCGGTCATCACCTTGCCGTTGATGTCGCGGGTGATGTCGACGCTTTCCTGGTTGGCGCGCGGCGTGAAGCCGCCGGCAATGGCGATCGCCTTCTGCACCGTCAGGCCGGGAACATAGGAATATTGGCCGGCGGCACCCACTTCGCCCATGACGAAGATCGGGCGGTAGCGGTCGATCTCGACCGAAACGTCGGGATCGCGCAGATAGCCTTGCCGCAATTTGTCGGCAATCTCCTTTTCCATTTGCTGCGCGGTGTGGCCGCGCGCTGGTATGGCGCCGACAAGCGGGAAGGAGAGATAGCCGGATTGATCGACGCTGTAGGTGTTGGTCAGCCCGTCCTGCTCGAACACGGTCACGCGGACGCGGTCGCCGGCGCCAAGACGGTAGGGCTGATCGAGCACCTCATGGAAGGCGGCCGGCGTCGGCCGGTAGCTGGAACAGCCAGCCAGCATCGATACGGCAAGCAGCGCGCGAAACAGGGAAGCAGTGCTTTTCATGGCCGGACAGGTACCTTCGACTGGTCGCTGCAACGTCGCAGCAACTCTAGGGATCGAGGTCCGTTATCATCCTGTTAGGGTTAATGGCCGGTAAAGGGAGCGGCCGACACGTGGCGCATCGGCAACAGTTTTTGTGATTTTTGGCGGTTTTGTTTGTCACCCGCCAGTAAACCCTAACGGAAACTTACCACGATCTTAACGGCTGAGTTACCATAGTTGTTTACGGTGCGTGCTGACCCAGTATCGGAGTAGGGATGCATGTCCGTTCAGTCCGCGGCCGCAGATGTCGATGTCGATCTCAGGCAGCTCTTCGCCAGCCTGGCGAGGAACTGGCTGCGTATAGTCCTCGTCGTCCTGTTGGCAACCGGGCTGGCCTTCGCTTTCGCCTCGCTGGCAACCCGGCACTACAAAGCCGAGACGCAGGTGGAGATCGCGCCGCGCGAATCCATCTACACGCGGCCGGCCAGCAACAACAACGACACCGACAAGCCTATTCTCGACGAACAGGGCGTCGCCACCCAGGTCCAGATCATTTCCTCGAACGAAATCCTCAAGCAGGTCTCGCAAAAGCTCGGTCTGGAAAAACTGCCCGAGTTCAATGAAGCGCTCGACATGTCGGCGCTGAGCCGCGCTCTGGTCCTGGTCGGCCTGAAAAGCGACCCGATGGAAATTCCGACGGAAGAGCGCGTGCTCAAGAAAATGCACGAGAAGCTCAACGTCTATGGCGTCGAGAAGACCCGCATCATTGCCATCGAGTTCTCATCGGAAGATCCCAAGCTCGCGGCCGCCACACCAGACGCGATCGCCGCCGCCTATATAGCGGGGCAAGGGGCGGCCAAGCTCGAATCGAACAGCGCCGCGGCGGACTTCCTGGCGCCGGAAATCGCCGACCTGCAGCGGCAGGTCAAGGATGCCGAGGCGAAGGTCGCCGCTTATCGCGCCCAGTCCGATCTTCTGATGGGTGGCAACAATTCGGTGCTGGCCACCCAGCAGCTTTCAGAACTGTCGAGCGAACTGTCGAAAGTGCGCGCCAACCGCGCCGCTGCGGAAGCGACCGCCGACGGTGTGCGCAGGGCGCTGCAGAATGGCGGTTCGCTGGATGCCGTGCCGGAGGTTCTGTCATCGGACCTGATCCAACGCTTGCGTGAGCGACAGGTCGAATTGCGCTCCAACATCGCCGATCTGTCGACGACACTGCTTGGCAATCATCCGCGCATTCGCGCGCTGAAATCGCAACTGTCCGATCTCGACGCGCAGATCCGCAGCGAGGCCCAGAAGATCATGAAAGGCCTGTTGATGCAGGCCGAGACCGCAAAGGCCCGCGAGAACCAGCTTGTCGCAGACGTCAACACGTTGAAGGCCGCTTCGGCGCAGGCCGGCGAACAGCAGGTCGATCTCGACGCACTGCAGCGCGACGCGACCGCCAAGCGACAGCAACTCGAGCTCTACCTGACCAACTACCGCGAAGCGGCATCGCGCCAGGATCGCAACTATCTGCCGGTCGACGCCCGGATCGCCTCGAAGGCTTCTGTTCCCTCCGAGGCCTATTTCCCGAAGGTCGGGCCGATCGTCGGCGCGGCTTTCGCCCCATCGCTGCTGATCATGGCCATCGTGACGCTTCTGCGGGAGCTGTTTTCAGGCCGCGCGATGCGGCCGGCGAGCGGTTCCCGTTTCGAACGGATCGATGAGGTCGCAATGCCCCGTGTGGCGCAGGCGCCGGTCGCCAAGCCATTTCTCCGCCAGGAGCCTGCCGTTTTGCAGGACCCCGTCGTTCGCCAGGAGCTGCCTGAACCTGCGGATGAAGCAGATGCGGAGCCCTATGCCGCCGCGATGCCGGCCATGGCCGAGGCGCCGGATGTGGTCGCAATGCCCGCAACTGCGGCGACAGAGCAAACGGCTGTCGAGCCCGAACCGGCGCGTTCCACCTTGGGCGAGATCGATATCGAGAAAGCTGCCGAAAAGCTGATCTCCAGCGGTGCGGCGCGCGCCATATTCGTCTCGCCGGAAGGCGACGAGGCGGCTGCATCCGCGATCCTGGTGGCGCGCGAGGTCGCCGACGCCGGGCTGCGCGTGCTGTTGCTGGACCTCACCGCGTCGGGGGCCGCCTCGCGGCCGATGCTGGACAGCGGCCTTTTCCCGGGCATCACCAACCTGCTCGCTTCGGAAGCGCAGTTCAGCGACGTCATCCACGCCGATCTCTACTCGGACTGTCACGTCATTCCCGTCGGAACCGCCGATCCGGTTCGTGCCATGCGTGCCGCCGACCGGCTGCCGATCATCATGCAGTCGCTGACGACAGCCTACGACCTGGTCGTGGTCGAGTGCGGACCGGCCGACGCGCAAGGCATCGGCCGCCTGACCGGCGATGCCACCGAGGTCTTTCTCTCCATGCTGGAGGCCGACGATGAGGTGACGCAGGCTGCGGTCAAGCTGATCGAGAACGGCTACCCCGACCTGACGCTGGTGACGCCGCTCGGCCACGAACCGCCCGGCAATCCGGTGCCGGGACGGCGCACTGCCGCTGCCTGAGGGAGCCGCGGATCGCTTGGCGGAACCGTTCTGCGGTTCGCCCGATCTATCCCAGTTCAAGCGTCGTTACGCCGAACACCCTTTGCAGGTCCAGTTCCGGGGCAGGACCTTTGTACATGCGCGTGGTGGTGAAGGTCGGCGCAAAGCCGGCCGCATCGAGCGCAGTTATGAAGCCGGTGTTATCGGCGGGGACGTCGATGTGCAGCTCGCCGCCCTCACAGGCACCGGCCAGTCCCTCCAGGAGTTGCAAAGCGGTTTCCATGTCGTCGGCAAACAGCGGGCCGATCTTGAAGCCGGATCGACAGCGGCGCGCCACACCAAAGCCGGTGACGCCGCGCGAACCGATCGCCGCCAGTCCATGATGCGGTTCCTGCAGCCATCCCTGCAGGAAGGCCCATCGTGACGCCGGAAAACAATGGGAGTCATAGGCGACGATGTCGGACAGGAGCTGCTTTGTAATCATCCGCAGCCCATCGTCCCTGACCGCCGGGCCTGCCTTGCGCCCGGTGAAGCGGATGGTCTCGTAGGCCGGTGCGAAGCCCTTGCGCCGGTAATTGGCCTGCTGCTCGGCGACGCCGTCAAGGCCGACGGTCCGGCCAACGAGCCTTTTCATGCCGGCGTCCCACACCGTCTTGCCGTAGCCCATGCCGCGCATGTCAGGCCGGGAGATGTAGAGGCCGATGAAACCGAATTCGCTTCCATAGGCCACGGCCGAAATTGCCGCAGCCATGTCGTCGCCGACAAAGGCGCCGATGAAGCCTTCGGGGTCCGCCGCCTGGAGCATCGCCGGGTCTTCAAGACCTGGGTTCCAGCCTTCCGCGGCCGCCCAGTCGACGAGAAGCCCCAGTTCCTGCAGGGACAGTGTGCGGATGATCGGCTTCATGGCGTCAGCTATCTTCTTCCGAGGGCGCTGCCTGACCGGCGGCTTTGCGGCGCAGCACCTTGGTCAGCTTCCAGATCATCGGGCTGTTCTTGACGAAGGCTTTCAGCCGCGCGCCTTGCCGAAGCGTCAGCGCCAGCATGCGGCCCTTCACGGTCAACGGGACCAGCACTTCGAAATGCCGCGTTTCGATATCGCACCACAGCCGCTTGTAAGGCTCATCTCCGACCGAAAAGTCATAGACCTCGAAACCAGTCTCGCAGGCTTCCTGGATGTTGTCGAAGAACAGGAAGTCGCCGGGGCTGGCGTGCCCGAGATCGTCCTCGGCGATCGCTCCGAATTCGCAGATCAGGCGTTTGCCCGAGCGGCTTGAACCGGTGATGGCGCGCAGCTTGCCGGCAACCGCGAGTCCGTGCAGCACGAACGAAGGCTTGTCCTCGGCAAGCGCCTGCATGAACAGCGCGCGGAAGAAGCCGCGTACCTGCGCGTCGCCAAAAACATTGGCGATGCCCATCTTGCGGAAGCGGAGCTCCTTCATCTCGAAGAAGGCGTCGAGCAGCGTGTCCACCTCGTCGGGGGTGCGGGCCTCAATGCGCCGATAGCTGCCTACGGCCTCGAATTTCCGGATCTGCGACCGGTGCTTCTTGCGTTTGCGTTTGCCGCTGGCGCGGGAAAGCAGCGCATCGAAGCCGCCGGCGAGATCGACGGCTAGCGACAGATTGGGGCTGGAAAAATGGTCGAGCGATGCGAGCGGATTGGCGACGCCGTCGAGATCGGGCAGCAACCGCTCGAGCGCGACCAGATCGATGTCCGGGCGTGCCTTGGCGATGGCCGCCAGTACCGATCGGAGGGCCGGTATATCCGCCTTGGCCAGCCAGTTCGGGTCCGCGGCGACGAAGTTGCCGTTGGCGTGGCGCCCACCCATGAAGCGGGCGATCCGGAACAGCCCCTTGGAGGCAACCTCCAGCGCCAGCGAAAAAACCGGTTTGCCCTCGACACTCAGCGTCGCGACAAGCAGGTCCGGTCGTGTCTCGGCCGCCCAATTCTGGACCCAGGCAGCACTCTGCGCCGGCCCAAACAAAGCCGAGCGGCAGAACTCGGCATAGGCCGCGAGTCCGTCCGTGGACGCCACTGAAATCGACAGGTCGGCATGGTCCCGTGGCAAGGCCCGCGACGATGCCTCGGTCGCCGCAAGCCGATTGCCGTCAAATGACGCAGTTGCGTCAACCATACCTCAATCCTTAGGGCGTATTGATCGCGATTTGGGGGTTCGCATAGGCGCATTCCGTGCTTGGATCAGCCTAGGCGCAAAAGGTGAATGAATGATCGACGGCGGGGAGGCAATCCGGAAACTGGCGCTGAACGTCGCCCGCTATACCGGCCTTGCACCGCTGGCCAAGCCGTTCATCGGCGGCATTGGCGCCATCCTGATGCTGCACCGTGTTACCGCGACGCCGGAAAAGCCGGACAGCGTCAACCGGCATCTGAATATCGCGCCCGGCTTCCTTGACGCCATGATCGCCGACATGAAGGCGCATGGCTATGCCTTCGTCTCCATGGACGAAGCGGTGGAGTGCATCAAGGTGGGCGGCAAAGGCGGTCAGTTTGCCACGATCACCGCCGACGATGCCTATCGCGACAACATGGTCGAGGCGCTGCCGGTGCTCGAGAAGCACGGCGCGCCGATCACCATCTATGTCGCGCCCGGGCTGATCAACGGCACAGCCGACCTGTGGTGGGACGTTGTCGAGGACATCGTCAACGCGCGCGATACCCTCACTCTGACGCGGCCGAACGGTCCCCTGACGATCGATTGCTCGACCCCCGCGAAGAAATTGCAGGCCAATGCACGCCTGCACGCCTATCTCACCTCGGAAGTCCGCGAGGAGGACCTGCAGGCCGTGTTGCGTGACCTGGCTCGCGCAAACGGCATCGACGCCGACGGCCCACGCTTGCGCACATTGATGAGCTGGGATGAAATCCGTCGCATCGCCGCGCATCCGCTGGTGACGATCGGCGCCCATACGATCAACCACAGCAACCTGAAGCGGCTCTCCGAAGCCGATGCCCGGCACGAGGTTGGCGCCGTGCGCGCCATGTTGCAGGCCGAACTGGGCGAAATGCCCCGCCATTTCGCTTATCCCTATGGCTATGCCAGCGCCGTCGGCTGCCGCGAAGTGGGCTTTGCCCGCGACGCCGGCTATACCTCCGCCGTGACGACGCGCCACGGCGTGCTGCGCGCCGAGCATGCCGGGTTCCTGCACGCCTTGCCGCGCATCTCCGTCAACGGCCGCTACCAGAGCCTCGCCCACATCCGCACCATGCTGTCGGGCGTGACGACGCCGCTCGCCAACGCCGGCAAGATGGTCGTCACCATCTGACGCTGGCGTTTTCGCCTAGCGCTTGGCTCTCGGCTCCAGCATCAGCCACTTGATGATGCCCATCGCCGGCAGCACCCAGAGCAGGCCGCTGAGCAAGAAAAAAAGGAAATGCACCCACGGACCCGACTCCGACAGCCGGGCGACCGCGAAGATCGATGCGACCAGCGCATAGACGATGACCAGCGCCACCAGCAGAAACATTCCGATCAGCTTTTTGAGACGCAGGGGCATGGTTGGTCTCCTGATCGAGCATGCCGGAATTTGCACAGGCGGCTTGGCAGGCTCAAGGGGTATTGGCCTCGCATATGCCTTGAGGCGAGACTGTGCAACCGGTGAGACGCGGCGCGACGGCGTGCCGCGCCGTATGGTCTTGCCAGCACGGGTGCGATGGTCCACCAATCCGCCAAATCAACCTGCCGGGACAAGATCATGGCTGCCATATCAGCTGCCGCGCCATACGTCGCCCGCGACCGCGACCTGCATAACCGGGCGCTGCTGCGCGGCTGGCTCTATGTGGTGCTTCTGGTGCTGTTTGCGCTGGTGCTGGTCGGCGGCGCCACCAGGCTCACCGATTCCGGCCTGTCGATTACGCAGTGGAAGCCGATCCATGGCGTGATCCCGCCGCTCAACGACGCCGAGTGGCAAGAGGAATTCCAGCTCTATCAGCAGATCCCGCAATATGCCGAGCTCAACAAGGGCATGAGCATCGAGGCCTTCAAGTCGATCTTCTGGTGGGAATGGGCGCACCGCATCCTGGCGCGCAGCGTCGGTCTGGTCTTTGCGTTGCCGCTGCTGGTTTTCTGGGCGACGCGCCGCATCGAGCGCGGCCTGGGCCCGAAACTCGTGGGCATTCTCCTGCTTGGCGGCCTGCAGGGCGCCATCGGCTGGTGGATGGTGGCTTCAGGACTGGTCGACCGTGTGTCCGTGAGCCAGTACCGGCTGGCGACCCACCTGACGCTTGCCGCGCTGATCTTCACCGCCACCATGGTGGTCGCGCGAGGGTTGGCGCCGCATTCCGAGCCTGCCGCCGATAGGTCGACGCAGAGGCTGGCCGGCTTCATCGTGCTGCTGGCGCTGATCCAGATCTATCTCGGCGGCCTGGTCGCCGGGCTCGACGCCGGCCTCAGCTACAACACCTGGCCGCTGATGGATGGCAAGATCATCCCGGGCGATCTGCTGATCCTCGAGCCGGCATGGCGCAACTTCTTCGAGAGCCCGAAGACGGTGCAGTTCGTCCATCGGCTTGGCGCTTACACGGTATTCGTCGTGGCGTTGTGGCACATGATCGCCACGCGCCGGCGGCTGCCTGAAACAACGCATGCGCGCCGCGCGACGCTGCTGTTCTTGGCTGTGCTGGTGCAGGCCTCGATCGGCATCGGCACGCTGCTGATGCATGTGCCGCTGCATATGGCGCTGACCCATCAGGGATTTGCGCTCATCGTCCTGGGGTTTGCAGCCGCCCATTGGCGCGGCACCAAGGGCGCCTATCCCTTGCCGCACGAAATCGCACGCAGGGCCTGACCTCGAACCGATCGGCCAACTACATCCAGAATTCGTTTGTAGATGTCGTCTTCTCGCCATCGAATTCCGCCTGCCGCAACGCCGCGGCGGACGGCGCGGACTGGTCCTGAGCGGCTTTGGCTACCTTGTCGGCGGCCTTGAGCGCATCGAGCCTGGCCTGGGCCACGGCGATATCCTGCTGCACCTGGGCAGCCTTTACCTGATCCGTGATCGCCTTGGCCTGGTCTTCCAGGTCCTGGATCTGCTTTTCGAGCGCGGCCTCCTGGGCTGCATTGCTCGAGGAACTCGACGAGGAATACTGGGCTGCCTGGGAGGAACCCGAAATCGCGCTGACCATGACAAATCCCGAAGTGGAGCCGAGGCCAGTCAGTAGCCCATCGCTGTGAACAAGCGATTACCGCGCCGCAGCCCGCGATCAGAAGCTTGCCCGCACCGCCCGGATCGCCTCGGCGATCGACAATTCGCGGCTCTCCTCGACCTCATTGTCGTCCTCATGATGCCAGGCAGCCGACAGGCAACCATAGGCGATGGCATGATCAAGGACGGCTGGTGGCGTCTGGCCCAGTGTTTTGGCGAAGATCTCGGCCATATGCGCGATCCGCTCCGGATCGAGGCAAAGCTCGTCCCGGTCGAGCGGGTTGTAGAACATGTTCGCGGCGTCGAAGCCGGGGTCGCCGAGAACGCCCTTCGGATCGATCGCCAGCCAGCCGCGCGGCCCGTGCAGGATGTTTTCGTGATGCAGGTCGCCGTGCAGGGGCCTGATATCGTGCGGATTGGCCAGCAGTCGATCGGCGATGATGGCGGCCTCGACATAGAGGCTGTCATGGCCCGAATCGCGGTCGATTGTCGCCTTCTTGAACAGGCTTGAAAACCGTTCCCGGAGCGGCTGAAGCTCGGGCGGGAAGGGGTCTTTCCCCTGTGAAAATAGTTTCGCCATCACCTCGGCCGCGATTTCGGTGGCGGCGTTGTCGCCCTGTTGGTCGAGCACCTGCTCCAACAAGGTCTCACCGGCATATTCGAGCAGCATGCTGTGGCCGTCGCGGCCGAGCAGGCGCACCGCGCCTTCGCCGCGTCGCCAGGCGAGATAATGCTCGCCGCGCAACTCGTCGGCGACGTCGTCGAAAGGCTTGAGCGCCTTGACGATCGCCGGCGAGCCGTCTGCGCGCAAAACCTTCCAGATGCGGCTCGAAAAGGTCTCGGCAATGAGTTCGGGTGCGCTGACTTTCCAGCGCGCCGGAAAGGCGGGCGTGTCCATCAGAGGCCGAGCATCAGATCCATGTTCTGCACGGCGGCGCCCGAGGCACCCTTGCCGAGATTGTCGTAGACCGCCAGCAGCAGGGCCTGCGCCCGTTTGTCATTGGCGAAGACATAGACCTTCATCCGGTTGGTGCCGTTGTAGACCTCGGGATCGATCTCCGGCATGCGCTCCGAATGCGCATAGGGCGCCACCTCGACCACGCCGCCCTTGATAGCGGCGAAATGGTCGGCAATCGCCGCATGCAGTTCCGCACCGGTCGGCACATGGTCGAGGCCGCCAAGCTGCAACGGCACGACGGTGATCATGCCTTGCGCGAAATTGCCGACCGCCGGCTGCATGATCGGATCATGCGACAGCCTGGCATAGGCCCTCAATTCCGGCACGTGCTTGTGCTGAAGGGTGAGGCCGTAGGGCAGGAATTCCGAGGCGTCCTCGCCCTTGGCGACATAGTCCTCAATCATCGGCCGTCCGCCGCCCGAATAGCCCGAAATGCCGTTGACGGTGATCGGGAAATCCGCCGGCAGCAGGCCTGATGTGACCAGCGGCCGCAGCGTGGCGATCGGTCCCTGCGGCCAGCAGCCTGGATTGGCGACGCGTTTTGCCGAGGCGATCGCCTTTGCCTGGTCCTTGTCCATCTCGGCGAAACCATACGCCCAGCCTTCCGCCACGCGATGCGCGGTCGACGCATCGATGACTTTGGTGGTGTCGTTGGCGATCAGCGAGACGCTTTCCTTCGCCGCGTCGTCGGGCAGGCACAGGATCGCGACATCGGCGGCGTTGAGGAACTCGGCGCGTGCCGCCGTTTCCTTGCGGCGTTCGGTCGGGATGGAAATGATCTCCAGATCACTGCGCTCGGTAAGCAGCGCCCTGATCTGCAGGCCTGTGGTGCCGTGTTCGCCGTCGATGAAGATTTTCGGTTTCATGGGTTGATCAAATTCCTTGGTATTTCAACACTATATGCCCTGACCTTGAATCACTGCGGCACCATTGTGGTTGCCGTTGTTCAACTCTTCAAGCCGGGCCTTTCGCTCAGCCAGCAGGCCGAGATATTGCATGGCCACCATCGAGCCGGCGATCGCCGTTATATCGGCGTGATCATAGGCCGGCGCAACCTCTACGACATCGGCGCCGACAATATCGATCTGGTTGAGCTGGCGCAGCGTTGACAGGATTTTCGCCGAGGACGGTCCGCCGGCGACCGGCGTGCCGGTTCCCGGCGCATAGGCCGGATCGAGGCAGTCGATGTCGAAGGTGAGATAGGTCTTCTTGCCGCCGGTGCGGTCAACGATGGCGTAGGCGATATCGGACGCCCGCATCTCCTCGATTTCATGGCCATGGAGGATCTTGATGCCGAACGTGTCGGGCGCATGAGTTCGGATGCCGATCTGGATCGAGCGGTCGGGATCGATGATGCCTTCCTTGACGGCACGGCCTACGAAGGATCCGTGATCGATGCGCTTGCCGTCGTCCGGCCAGGTGTCCTGATGGGCGTCGAACTGCACCAAGGCGAGCGGACCATGGATGGCGGCATGCGCCTTGAGCAGCGGCCAGGTGACGAAATGATCGCCGCCGAGCGTCAGCAGGAAGGCGCCCGACTTCAGGATCTTGGCCGCTTCACGTTCGATCGTGCCGGGTGTCTTCTGATGATTGCCCGAATCGAGCAGGCAATCGCCATAGTCGACGACCGCCAGATGCTCGAACAGATCGCGTGAAAACGGATATTGCGGGTCGTTGTCGAGGATCGCCGAGGCACGGCGGATGGCCTGCGGCCCGAAGCGGGCGCCCGGCCGGTTGGTGACGGCGGCATCGAAGGGAATACCCCATACCACAGCATCCGCGCCCTTCACGTCCTTGGTGTATTTGCGCCGCATGAACGACAGCGCGCCGGAATAGGTCGGCTCGAACGCGGCGCCCGTTTTGGAACGGGCGGTGAAGGCGTTGTCGATGTTGTTGTTCGCCATTACGGATCCTCGTTTTTCATCGGGTTGCAACAACTACAGAACCGGCACGGAAGATGCCAGTCACAGCTTGGCGAGACGGAATGGCGCTGCCCGAGTGCCACGGCAAGACAGGATTGTATCATCATGACGCAGACCGCGTTTCTCAACCCCACCCGTGCCGCGGCGTCGACCCACACCGGCACGGTCGCCGGTGAACGCTTCCTGGTGCTCGATTCGTGGCGTGGCATCTGCGCGCTTCTGGTGGCGCTGTTTCACTTTCCGACCGCTTCGACGATTTCGCAAAGCGCCTTCATCGGTTCGTCCTACCAGTTCGTCGATTTCTTCTTCGTCCTTTCCGGCTTCGTCATCGCCAGCAGCTACGGCGATCGGCTGAACCAGCCGGAACAGGTCGCGCGCTTCGCCTTGGTCCGTTTCGGCCGCATCTACCCGCTGCACCTGCTCATGCTTGCCGCCTTTGCCGGCTTCGAGCTGCTGCGGCTGATGCTGCCGCAACTGCATGGAACCGGGGCTGCTCCCTTCACCGGCGGCTTCGATCTCAAGAGTTTGCTTGCCAATCTTCTCCTGCTCCAGGGTGTCGGCTTCGAGGATCAGCTGACCTGGAATGCGCCGAGCTGGAGCATTTCGGCCGAGTTCTTCGCCTATCTCTTGTTTGCCGGCGTGGTCTTCGTCGCCGGCGCGCGCGCCTGGATATGGTTCGTTGCCGCCGCCGTCACCGCACCGCTGTTCCTGCTCGGCTTCTCGACCCATCATATGGATGTGTCCTTCGATTTCGGCTTCATCCGCTGCCTGTATGGCTTCTCGCTCGGCGCCTTGCTGGCCTGGTTTCAGCATGATTCCATTGCAGGGGCGCGACAGGTCCTCGCCAGGAGTGGCCCGCGGATGGCCTGGACCCTTGCCGAGATCGTCATGGTGGCGGTCATCGTGCTTTTCGTCTCGCTGGCGGGCGACAATGATTTTGGCATCGCGGCCCCCCTGGTGTTCGCGCTGGCGCTGTTTCTGTTCGCCCATGAAGGCGGCTGGATCAGCGCCTTGCTGAGAGCCCCGTTCATGCTGACCCTCGGCGCGCTGTCCTACTCGATCTACATGGTCCACGTCTTCGTTCAGGCGCGCATGATCAACGTCGCCGGGCTCGTCGAGCGCAAGCTCGGCCTCGGCCTGATCGGCGACTTCACGCTGCGCGGCCAGCCTGCCACCGGCTTCGGTGCCGGCTGGATGGGAGCGGTGGCAATCGCCGTCATGCTCGCCGCCACCATTGCCGCCTCCTGGATCACTTGGCGCCTCATTGAGATGCCGGCCATGGCGTGGTTCCGCAGGCTCTCAAAACGCATCTGACGCGCACTCCCCGCGAACAACCGCTAGCCGGCTTCGTTCACCTGGATGTCACGAGGGTCGCCTATCCCGATTTCGATCCGGCAAGGAGCGATTCTCGATGCGGACCATCTGGCTGAGCCTTCTGTTTTCCTCGGCACTTGCGGCCTTTTCTGGCCAGTCATTGGCCGGCGAGACCCGCGCCAGGCAGATTCTTGACCGCTTCGAGCACGCCAACCAGTGGCGCGACCACGTCATGGTGGTCGCGCATCGCGCCGGCAGCATGCAGGCGGGCAAGACGCTCTACGCGGAAAATTCGATTGCCGCCGTGGAGGGGGCGATCGCGATGGGCGCAGAAATCGTCGAGGTCGATATCAGGCGCTCGAAGGACGGTGAGTTCGTCGTCATGCATGACAGCTGGCTCGACCGCACCACGACCTGCAAGGGCGAGGTGGTCAAATACACACTGGCCGAACTGAAGACCTGCAGGCTGGTGATCGAGGGCACCGGCGCCGTCACCAATGAGACGGTTTCGACGCTGCGCGAGATGCTCATGGCAACCAGGGACAGGATCCTCATCAACCTCGACAACAAGCTCGACGTCGGCGACCTCTCGGGCATGATCGCGGTGGCTCGCGATCTCGGCTTGGCCGAGCAGGTCATCGTCAAGGAGAATTTGTGGAACCAGGCCAGGATCACCACGGTTAAGGCCGCCATGGCCGCTATCGGCGGCGGCTTCCAGTTCATGCCGATCATCGCCGATGATGCGGTGCGTGATGCCGGCTTCGCCCGGACGGTCGACCATGCCTTTTCGCCGCGCGCGATCGAGCTCATCAACTGGCGGGCAGGCGCCGACACGCTGACCGAAGCCGGCGGGCCGCTGTTCAGCACGCGCATGCGCGCGGCCGCGGTCAGGGGCAACTGGCACATCTGGGCCGACACCTACGCCATCGCCAACAAACCGGGCGGCTTCCTGGCGGGCGGCCGCGGTGACGAACTGGCCATACAGGCCAGCCTGCCGCGCGAAGCCTGGGGTTTCTGGGCCGATCGCGGCGCCACCATCATCCAGACCGACGAGCCGAAGGCGGCCATCGGCTGGCTGGCGGCGAATGGTTTTCGCGTGCCCTATGCGGACGAGGCGCGGCCCGTTGAGCCGGCGAATACGGCCAGTATCAATTAGCAATCCGATGCTGGCGCAGTCACCCCACCTTGGGAACGCCGGCGCCATCACCCCACCCGGCGCTGCGCGCCGACCTCCCCATCGAGGGGAGGTAGGAGGTCGCGGCTATTTTCGATCCGCCGGGGGCCTGCACGACCAGGTAGTAGTCTGGATGTAAAGCGCGGCGCCCCACCTCCCCTTGATGGGGAGGTCGGCGCGAAGCGGGCGGGGTTACTGCCGAGCCCTAAAAAGGCCGTCCGAAGACGGCCTTAGCTTCCATAGCTGCATGCAGGTCCTGCGCCTCAAGCCGCCGTCGCCATCCCATCCAACTCTCCCAGCACATCATCTGAAAGTACCAGTTCGGCAGCCGCGAGGTTCTCCCTGAGATGCCCGACCGACGATGTACCGGGGATCAACAGGATGTTGGGCGCGCGGCGCAGCAGCCAGGCGAGCGCAACCTGCATTGGCGTGGCGCCGAGGCGCGTTGCGACGTCCGACAGGGTGGAGGATTGCAGCGGGTTGAAGCCGCCGAGCGGGAAGAACGGCACATAGGCAATGCCGTCGCGGGCAAGATCGTCGATCAGGGCGTCGTCGCCGCGATGCGCAAGATTGTACTGGTTCTGCACGCAGACGATCTCGGCGATCCCGCGTCCTTGCGCGATCTGGGCCGGCGTCACGTTGCTCAATCCTATGTGCCTGACCAGGCCCTGTTGTTGAAGCTCGGCCAGCACGGTGAGCGGCGCTTCGATCGATCCCTCGGCTGGACCATGGGTATCGAACATGATGCGTAGGTTGACGACGTCGAGCACATCGAGCCCGAGATTGCTGAGATTGTCATGCACCGCCTGGGTCAGCGCTTCGGCAGAAAAGGCCGGCAACCACGATCCATCCGCGCCGCGCCGGGCGCCGGTCTTGGTGACGATGACGAGATCGTCAGGGTAGGGCGCCAGCGCTTCGCGGATCAAAAGGTTGGTGACGTGCGGGCCATAGAAGTCGCTGGTGTCGATATGGTCGATCCCCTGCGCAATCGCCTCGCGCAGCACGGCCAATGCCGCGTCATGGTCCCTAGGCGGTCCGAAAACGCCGGGACCGGCGAGCTGCATGGCGCCGTAGCCGAGCCGCTTCACGGTATGACTGCCGAGCTTAAAGGTGCCGGATTGTTGGATGTTGGACATGATTGATCTCCTTTGAGGAGGCAGAGATAGGCGCTGCCCAACCTCGTGATAATCCGGTACAATCCACACAGGCCGTGCGGAATGGCGAACAATGATGGACCTCAGCGATCTGAACGCCTTCGTGGCGGTGGCGCGCGCCGGCGGTTTTCGCGATGGCGCGCGTGCGAGCGGCGGCAGCGCCTCCGGGTTGAGTGAGGCGGTGCGTCGCCTGGAAGTGCAGCTTGGCGTCAGGTTGTTCAATCGCACGACGCGCAGCGTTGTTCCCACCGAGGCGGGCCTCAGCCTGCTGGAGCGGCTCGGCCCGGCGCTGTCGGAGGTGGAGGCGGCGCTGGACGTGGTGAACGGCTTTCGCGACAGGCCGGCGGGCTCGCTGCGTCTCAATGTGCCGGTCAGCGCCGCGCGGTTGATCTTGCCCGATATCGTGCCGGGTTTCCTCGCCGCCTATCCCGGCATCCGGCTGGAGGTGATCGCCGATGAGAACTTCGTCGATGTGCTGGCGGCCGGGTGCGACGCCGGCATCCGCTATGACGAGCGGCTGGAGCAGGACATGATCGCGGTGCCGATCGGACCGCGCGTGCAGCGCTTCGCCACCGCCGCCAGCCCTGCCTATCTTGCTCGCCATGGGCGACCGCAACACCCGAGCGATCTGCTTGGCCACTCTTGCGTGCGCGGGCGCTTTGCCAGCGGTGCGATGCTGCCCTGGGAGTTCGAGCGCGACGGTGAGGTGGTGCGGGTCGATCCGACAGGGCCGCTGATCGTGCGCATCGGCGGCGCGACCGATCTTGCCGTCGATACGGCCATCGCGGGCACAGGCATCATCGGCCTCTTCGAGGGCTGGCTTCGCCCTTACTTCGAAAGCGGCGCGCTTGAGCCCATTCTCGAACCGTGGTGGCCGAGTTTTCCCGGACCGTTCCTCTATTATCCCGGCCGGCGCCTGGTTCCGGCCCCGCTGCGGGCGTTCATCGACTATATCAAGGGCGGCAAGGCCTGACCTGTTTTGTGACGGCGCCATCACCCCACCGGCACTACGCGCCGACCTGCCCGTCGAGGGGAGGTCGCGCCGCAGGCGCGGATGGGGTGACTGCCGAGCCGCAAACAAAAAGGCCGCCCGGAGGCGGCCTTTCGATGGTCTGAAGCTGCGGAGCGTTTAGCGCTTCGAGAACTGGAACGAACGACGGGCCTTCGCCTTGCCGTACTTCTTGCGCTCGACGACGCGGCTGTCGCGGGTCAGGAAGCCGCCCTTCTTGAGCACGGCGCGCAGCGTCGGCTCGTAGTAGGTCAGCGCCTTGGAGATACCGTGACGCACGGCGCCAGCCTGGCCGGAGAGACCGCCGCCGACAACTGTCGCGACGATGTCGTACTGCCCGGCGCGGTTGGAGGCGATGATCGGCTGGTTGAGGATCATCTGCAGGACCGGACGCGCGAAATAGGTCGCGAATTCCTTGTCGTTGACGATGATCTTGCCGGAACCCGGCTTCACCCAGACGCGCGCAATGGCGTTCTTGCGCTTGCCGGTGGCATAGGCGCGGCCCGACTTGTCGAGCTTCTGGACGTGGACGGGGGCCGCCGGCTGGGTATTGGTGTTGCCGGTGGCGGCGCCCAGTTCTGCGAGCGAGGAAAGCTCAGCCATCTTATGCGACCTTCTTGTTCTTGGCGTTCAGCTTGGCCACGTCGAGCACGACGGGCTGCTGGGCGACATGCGGATGCTCGGCACCTGCATAGACGCGCAGGTTCTTCATCTGGCGACGGCCGAGCGGGCCACGCGGGACCATGCGCTCAACGGCCTTCTCGACGACACGCTCGGGGAAACGACCCTCGAGCAGCTGGCGCGCGGTGCGCTCCTTGATGCCGCCTGGGTGGCCGGTGTGCCAGTAATAGACCTTGTCGGTGAACTTCTTGCCGGTGAACACCACCTTGTCGGCATTGATGACGATGACGTTGTCGCCGTCGTCGACATGCGGGGTGAAGGTCGGCTTGTGCTTGCCGCGAAGATGATTGGCGATGACGGTGGCCAGACGACCGACGACGAGACCTTCGGCGTCGATCAGGATCCACTTCTTCACCACATCCGCAGGCTTCTGCGAAAAGGTTGTCATGTTTTCTGCTCTCGGTTCTGACCTTCACGAGGGAAGGCGTTTCTTGTTGCTTGGATTGTCGGAAGGACGCTGCCCGCCGCCAATAACAAAACGGCGGCCTTTGCGGGCCGCTGCTTCGTGATGGGCTTATAGGCGAGGGTGTTTGTGGCGTCAAGGTGCACGAAACGGTGGATAGCAGGTAAAGTACTGCAAAAACAATAGTTTAGTTAAAAGGTATTATTTTACCACATCGCCATTTCGCTTTGGCGGGATCGAATAGGTGCCGGTGGCGTGCGCCACAGTGTGCCGGTCCGGGCCGGCGACGATGTCGATGTCGAACACCATCAGGCTCTTTCCGAGCTTCAGGATGCGGCAATGGCCATCGATCGGTCCGGCCTCGGCCTTGCGCACGAAATTGATGTCGAGGTTGACGGTAACGGAAAGCGCATCCGGCCCGGCATGGCTGAGCACGCAGACGTAGCCGCCAATGTCGGCCAGCGTGAACAGCGAAGGGCCGGATACGGTGCCGCCCGGACGCAAGTGCCGCTCGCCGGCGTTGAGCCGCACGGTGCAGCCGCCGGGGAACACGTCGATCGCCTCGAAATATTTGAACTGCTCATTGAGCTGCGGATAGACGGTCTCCAGCAGCGCATTGACTTGTTGCGCGGTCAGCACCGGCTTCAAATTGGTTTGGGCGGGCATGTCGGTCTCTCGTTTTTGGCCTACCTGTATGGGCGCGGCGCGGCATTTCTGACAATCTTCGTCCCCTGGTGCAAGCGATCGGTGTTGGACGAAACCTGATCCGGTATTAGATACTCTGGCAGCCCCAGCGGAATCGCGGAGACCTTATCCATGGCCGAAATCCTTGCCATCAAGTCTGCCGCCGTTGAGGGTCCGGTTGTTGCACGACTGGACAAGGGCGTGCTGCGCCTCACACTCGCCAATCCGCCCGCCAACGCCCTGTCGCTGGCGGTGATGGCGGCGCTGACGGCCGAACTCGAGCGCGCCAAGGCCGATAAGGCGGCTCGCGTGATCGTTTTGTCGGCATCCGGCAAGGTGTTCTGCGCCGGCCATGATCTCAAGGAAATGACGGCGCGCCGCACTGACGCCGATCATGGCAAGGCCTTCTTCGCGGAGACGTTTGCCGCTTGTGCGACGCTGATGCAGGCCATCGTGCGCCATCCCTTGCCTGTCATCGCCGAAGTCGACGGCCTGGCCACCGCCGCCGGGCTGCAGCTGGTCGCCAGCTGCGACCTGGCGATCGCTTCGCATGAGGCGACTTTCTGCACGCCGGGCGTCAACATCGGCCTGTTCTGCTCGACGCCGATGGTGGCGCTGTCGCGCAATGTCTCGCGCAAGCATGCGATGGAGATGCTGCTGACCGGCGAGACGATCGATGCGGCGACCGCCAAGGAATTCGGCCTGGTCAACCGTGTCGTGCCGCGCGAATATCTGAATCAGATTGTCACCAAATACGCGCAAACCATTGCTTCCAAATCATCTTTGGTTGTCAAGACCGGCAAGGAGGCTTTTTACGCGCAGGCCGAGATGGGCCTGGCGGACGCCTATGCCTATACGGGCCGGATCATGGTTGAGAACATGCTGGCACGCGACGCGGAGGAGGGCATCGGTGCCTTCATCGGCAAGCGCAAGCCGGAATGGAAGGACGAGTAAGGAGAACGTCATGGAACCGCGCATCTCCATCATCACCATTGCTACCGACGATCTCGACCGTGCGGTGCGCTTCTACGAGGCGATGGGCTTGAAGCGGCATGCCGGTATCACCGACGGTGTCGCCTTCTTCCAGATGGGCGGCGTCATTCTTGGCCTGTTCCCACGTGCCAGCGCAGAAGAGGATTCCGGCATTGCCTTGGCCGCGGCGCCATCGGCGGTCTACCTCGCCTACAACACCCGCTCCGACGCCGAAGTCGACGACGTGCTCGCCAGGGCGCAAAAAGCCGGCGGCCGCATCGTCAAGCCGGCCGGCCGGGCCTTTTGGGGCGGCTGGTACGGCTACTTCGCCGACGCCGACGGGCATGTCTGGGAAGTGGCGCACAATCCGGCCTTTCCGATCGCGGAAGACGGCACGATTTCGCTCCCCGGCTGATGGCCCATCGCAAGCAGCTGACGCGGCTCAAAGCTCCCTACCTCAAGCGTATCCTGCTTGATCCCGCGCGGGTCGAGGATTGGGAAAAATATCCCTGGAACCTGCCGCTGTTTCGCGGCCATGAGTTCGAGCTCGAATTCACCACGCCGATCACCATCATTGTCGGCGAGAACGGCACCGGCAAATCGACGCTGCTCGAGGCGATCGGCGCGTTGGCCGGCTATGATGAGGTCGGCGGCGGCAAGGGCTATCGGCCGGTGGACCATTCCAGCGCCATCGACAAGAGTGGTGCTGCATTGGCCAACACATTCCGCGGTCACTGGCTGCCGAAAGTCACCGCCGGCTGGTTCTTTCGTGCCGAATCCTTCTACTCCGTGGCCCGCTATCTCGATCAGGCAGCGCTGGAGTCTGGCGGGGCGCCGCCGGACTTCCTGTCCTGGTCGCATGGCGAGGGCTTTATCCGATTTTTCGAGGAGCGCTGCCGCAGGCAAGGCATCTACATCCTCGATGAACCCGAGAGCGCACTGTCCCCGACGCGCCAGATCGAACTGCTCAAGATGCTGCGGCGCATGGACCAGTCGGGCACCGCGCAAGTGATCATGGCGACGCATTCGCCGCTGCTGATGGCCTGTCCCGGCGCGCGGCTGTTCCGCATCAGCCGGTTCGGGCTGGAACCCGCCGACTTTCGCGACACGGACCACTTCCGCATGCTGCGCGATTTTAGCAATGACCCGGATGGCTTTCTCGACGAGGCGTTGTATGAGGACGAGGCATGATCCACGATAGTTACGACAACACCTACATCGCCGGCATCCTCAATTCGGTGAAGACCGTCGCCATGGTCGGCGCGTCCGCCAATGATGTGCGGCCAAGCTATTTCGTGCTGAAATATCTGCTGGCCAAGGGCTTTTCGGTGTTCCCGATCAATCCCGGCCAGGCCGGCAAGGAGATACTCGGTCGGATGACCTATGCCAGGCTCGCCGATATTCCGGAGCCGGTCGACATGGTCGACATTTTTCGCGCGCCGGCGGCAGTGCCCGGCATCGTCGACGAGGTGTTGCGGCTCGATCCCCTGCCGAAAGTCATCTGGATGCAGCTTGGCGTGCGCCATGACGAGGCAGCCGCGCGCGCCGAGGCCGCGGGCATCAAGGTGGTGATGAACCGCTGCCCCAAAATCGAATATGGCAAGCTGTCCGGCGAGATCGGCTGGACCGGCGTCAATTCCGGCGTGCTGTCGTCGAAGAAGCCGCTGATGCGCTCTGGCTTCCAGAGTTTTGGCGTCCGCCAGAAATAGGCGAGGGGCGAAAGCGCAAAATTATTCCGGCAAACGCCGTATTTTCCTGCCGCTTGATAGAAGGTCCTGCACGGAAGGGTATTTTCTTCTTTGCATTCGAGGCCGGGCTTCGCCAAGAATGCCCGGCGAATTTCAGAAGGTTTTTCAGGGAGGTTTTCAGTGACCCGCACGCCAGGTTTCAACACGCTCGCCGTCCATGCCGGCGCCAAGCCCGACCCGGCGACCGGCGCTCGCGCCACGCCGATCTACCAGACGACCTCCTTCGTCTTCGACGATGCCGACCATGCCGCCTCACTGTTCGGACTGAAGGCTTTCGGCAACATCTATACCCGCATCATGAACCCCACCCAGGCGGTGCTGGAAGAGCGCATGGCGGCCCTCGAAGGCGGCACGGCGGCTCTTGCGGTCGCCTCCGGCCATGCCGCGCAGGTGATCGTGTTCCACAATCTGATGCAGCCTGGCGACAATTTTGTTGCCGCCAACAAGCTCTATGGCGGTTCGATCAACCAGTTCGGCCATGCCTTCAAGAATTACGGCTGGGAGGTGCGCTGGGCCGACACCAACGACATCTCGACCTTCGAAAGCCAGATCGACGACAGGACCAAGGCTCTCTTCATCGAGAGCCTGGCCAATCCGGGCGGCACCTTCGTCGATATCGAGAAGATCGGCGACATCGCACGCAAGCACGGCCTGCCGTTGATCGTCGACAACACGCTGGCCTCGCCCTACCTGATCCGGCCGATCGAGCATGGTGCCGACATCGTCGTCCATTCGCTGACCAAATTCATCGGCGGTCACGGCAATTCGATCGGCGGCGCCATCGTCGATGGCGGCACCTTCGATTGGTCGAAGTCGGGCAAATATCCGATGCTGTCGGAACCGCGCCCCGAATATGGCGGCCTCGTCCTGCACGAAACCTTCGGCAATTTCGCTTTCGCCATTGCCGCGCGTGTGCTCGGCCTGCGCGATCTCGGCCCGGCGATCTCGCCGTTCAATGCCTTCCTCATCCTGACCGGCCTGGAAACCTTGCCGCTGCGCATGCAGCGCCACTGCGACAACGCCGTGACGGTTGCTGCCTGGCTGTCCAACCACCCCAAGGTTGCCTCGGTGAACTATCCCGGCCTGCCCAGCGACAAGAACAACGCCCTGCAGAAGAAATACTCACCACTTGGCGCCGGCGCCGTGTTCACCTTCGCTCTCAAGGGCGGCTATGACGCCGGCGTCAAATTCGTCGAGGCGCTCGAACTGTTCTCGCACCTGGCCAATGTCGGCGACACCAAGTCGCTGGTCATCCACCCGGCCTCGACCACGCACCGCCAGCTTTCCGACGAGCAGAAGGTCAAGGCCGGCGCAGGACCGGACACGGTGCGGCTTTCGATCGGCATCGAGGACGTCAACGACATCGTCGCCGACCTCGAACAGGCGCTTGCCAAGGTCTGATCTTTTTTACCCTCCTCCTTGTGGGGAGGGTCGGCGCGCAGCGCCGGGGTGGGGGTGAGCCGACGCGAAGCCGGCTCTTTCATGGAGGCAAGTTCTTGTCCGCGCATTACCTGACAATAGCGACTGACGCCGTCGAGCCTGAATCTGGCGCGCCGGCGCCGGACCGGCTGATCTCGGGCGATCCCAAATTCCGCACCTGGAATGTCGAGGAGCGCGACGGCGGCCTCTACGCCGGCATCTGGGAATCGACCCCGGGCAAATGGCGCATCGTCTATGACGAGTGGGAGTTTTGCCACATCCTGTCCGGCGTTTCGGTGATCGCGGAGGACGGTGGGCAAGCGCGCACCGTTCGGGCCGGCGACAGCTTCGTGCTGAGGCCCGGCTTCAAAGGCAGCTGGGAAGTGCTTGAAACGACTCGCAAGGAATATGTGATCAAGCTGTAGACCATGATCCCGAAAAGTGGAGGCCGGTTTTCGGGTAAAGATCATGGTCGAACAACAACAGATGTGCGGATCAAACGATGCGATCGATATCGCTGTCCGAGAATCCGTATCGCGCCATCATCTGTCGGTGCCAGTCGCTGCCCACCAATTCATCGAGGCAAGCATCGATGCGCCGGAGCAGGGCTGAATTGCCTTTGGCGATCGCGAAGGCACCGGCCGACGGCTGCTTTTCAATCGAGGGAACCTCGACAAGTCCAAGCCGCATTTCGGGCCGCCGGGTCAGATAGCCTCGATGCGCCATGGCGACGCTGGCATCGGCGTGCACGACGCCGTTGGCCACTGCGTCCGCCGCATCCGCCTGCGTTGCAAACATCCTGATCTGCCCAGGCGCAATTCCGTTGTGCAGCGCCGTAAGGTGCTGAACCTGATCGTTTATGACACCAATCAACGCTGTTCCGTCCTCGGCAATGGATTGGTAGCCGCGAAAGCCGCACGGATTGTCCACCGCGACCAGCAACCCGTCCTGCAACGCCCATATCGGCCGTGTGAAGTCGACAAGCTGCCTGCGCTCTTCGGAGAAGAACAGGCCGGTCGTCATGGTCCAACGGCCCTCGACCAACCCAGGCAGCAGCTCAGCGAATTCGGTTTCGATCGGCTTAAAGCTCGCCAATCCGAGCATGTCACCGAGCCTGCGCGCAAGCTCGACGTCACAGCCTGAGACCTCGCCCGGTGCGCCGGTGAAGCAGAATGGCGGCTCTTCCAGGAAGGCGAATTTCAACTCGGTCATGTCAGGCAAAGCGTCGCCGTCCTATTTTGCCGGAAACTGGCTGAGGCAGCCCCAGGTTCGCGATCGTCAAAAGCCGACGGCGAGCGTTTCCAGCCCATGGAAGTGGTAAGTGTCGCGGAAGCTTGGGCTTTCGGCAAGATGCAGCTTCGGATGCCGTTCGAACAAGGTTTTCAGCGACACCTGCAATTCGAGCCGGGCGAGCGGCGCGCCGATGCAGAAATGGATACCGGCGCCGAAGGAGACGTTCTTCTGGTCGGCACGGTCGGGCCGGAAAGCGAGGGGATCGGCGAAGGCGCGCGGGTCATGATTGGCCATGCCAAGCAGCAGCCCGATCGTCTGCCCCGGCTGCACGACGATGCCGGGCGAGACTTCGATCTCCTGATAGGCGTAGCGCGTGAACATGTGCAGCGGCGCGTCGAACCGCAGGCATTCCTCGACCGTTGCCGCGGTCGTCTCGGGCGAGCCGAAGAAGCGGCTGACATCGCCCCCTTGCGCAAGGATCGAGCGGACGGCATTGCCGGTCTGGTGCACGGTCGCTTCATGGCCGGCATTGAGCAGCAGGATCGCCGAGGACACCATCTCGTCCTCCGACAGCTTTTGGCCATCCTCCTGCGCCGAGATCAGCAGCGACAAAAGGTCGTCGCCGGGATTCCTGCGTCGTTCGGTGACGTAGCCACGGAGGAAATCCGCAAATTCGCGCGCGGCGCGGTTGGCCGTCTCTTCGATTTCGCGGGTGCGGCCATGCATATACATGGCAACCATCTGGTGCGACCAGTCGAGCAGTTGCGGCCCCATTTCGACCGGCACGCCGAGCATTTCGGCAATGATGGTGATCGGCAAGGGCGCCGCGAAAGCAGGCAACAGGTCGACCGTCTTGCCTGGTTCGAAACGGTCGATCAGGTCGTTGGCCAAGGCCTCGACACGCGGCCGCAGCCTTTCGACCTGGCGCGAGACGAAGGCGCGGTTGACCAGTGTTCTCAGACGCGTGTGCACCGGCGGCTCCAGTTCCAGCATCGAATTGGCTTCGAGCCTGTCGAAGGCCCTGAGATGGCTGCGGTCCTGTCCAATGCCGCGGCTGTCTGGAATGCCGGCCGGGTTCTGGCGGCCGAAGCGGCGGTCGCGCAGCAGCCGGTTGACGTCGTCGAAGCCGCCAAAGCACCAGAAGCCGAATTCTTCCCAGAAGAATGCATTCGATACGCCATGCAGGAAAGCATAGGCATCATAAGGGTTTTGAAAAAAGGCCGGCTCGTGCGGGTCGAGCCGCAGGCGTCGAGTGGCTGGATCAAAGACCAGGGCGGGTGGCGTCAATTTGCTCATGCCAGACCAATAGCGCGGCTTGCCAGCCTGGTTCCAGACCGTATGTTGGCGCCCGCAATCGAATACGTTGAGCCAGCCGACCGGCTGCGGAAAGTCTGATTTGATGAATGTGATCGTTGTCGGCGCGGGCATTGCCGGTCTCTCCACGGCGTGGTCGCTGGTCAAGGCCGGCCACAGCGTTTCGATCGTCGAGCAAGGGCCGATCCCAAACCCGATGGCCGCGTCGGGCGACCATCATCGCATCATCCGCCGCGCTTACCGCGCGGGGACCGGCTATGGCCGGCTGATCACCGAAGCCTACCAGGCCTGGGACGAGATGTGGGCCGATCTCGGCGAAAGCCATCTTGATGCGCGCGGATTTGTCTGCGTTTCGCGCGAACCGGGCGACGAGGCCGAGGAATATCGCGAGGGCCTGGAAGAAGGCAATTTTCCGTTCGAATTGCTGGAGCCCGATGCAGCAGTGAAACGCTGGCCGTTTCTCGAAGCCGGCTCGTTTCGCTACGCCTATTTCTCGACCGAAGGCGGCGCCCTGCATTGCCGCAAGATAGCCTCCGGCATGGCAAACTGGCTGCGCGCCAACGGCGCCAATGTCTACGAAAACAGCAAGGTCATCGAAGTCGACGCCGAAGCCGGCCACATCGTGCTCGAAAGCGGCGAGACGATGCAGGCCGACCGTATCGTTGTCGCCGCCGGCGCCTGGGTGCTGAAACTGTTTCCGGAACTGGACGGCGAGCTGAAGACCTATCGAACCGCACTCGCCTATGTCGAACCGCCGGCCGACCTCAAGGCCGCCTGGCGGGTGGCACCGGTTGTCCTCGATGTCGGCGGCGCGATCGACGGCTATGTGATCCCGCCCTCCGGCGGCGCCGGCATGAAATTCGGGTCCGGGCTGCACAGGGTGCCGACCAGCGACGCCGATTGGAACCGTCAGCCGGTGGCGGGCGAGGGCGAGGCGATCCGCAACCTGTTTTCGCCGCCGATCGCGCGCATCGAGGAATACAGGGTGACCGAGGTGGTCACCTGCGCCTACACCTTCACCGAAGATGAGAAGTTCTTCGCTCACGAGCGAGGAAAATGCCTGATCGTCTCGGCCTGCTCCGGCCATGGCTACAAATTCGGCGCTGCGGTCGGCCGGCGCGTTGCGGCCGCGGTGGGCGACGGCGACATCGCCGGCCTGAAGACATGGCTGCGGGCGGAAGTGGCCTGAACGCCGCCAGGTTGAAGACTCACTCAGCGATTGATTTCGTCTGCGGCGGCAATGACTTCGGACACAATCGCCTGCACGTCATCTGGGGTCGTTCGGTGATTGACGAAACACGCGCGCAGCGCGAAATGGCCGTTGATCGTCGCATTCGACAGATACACCCGGCCGCGCGCGATCACGCGGCGCAGGATCGCTTCATTGTTCTTTGAGCGGTGGCGGAAACAGACTGCGCTTAGCGATACGGGTGCAAGCTGTTCCAACTCCGGCTGCGACGCGATTGCCTGCGCCAACATCTGGGCATGGTTGAGATCGCGGGCGATGGCTTCGCGATAGGCACGGCGTCCGTGATACTGCAGCGACATCCAGAGCTTCAGCGCACGGAAGCGTCGAGAGAGTTCGATCGACTCCTCAAAGAACGCAAATGCTTCCGTAGGGTCATCGCTCAGTATCCTGACGTAGTCGTCGCTGTGCGAAAAAGTCTTTCGCGCAATGTCCGGGTGACGATAGAGCAGGCAGCCGCAATCGAGTGGCTGATAGAGCCATTTGTGCGCATCCAGTGACAGCGAATCCGCCGAAGACAACCCTTGGAACTTTTCCGGCGCCGCAAGAGCCGCCAGCCCTCCGTAGGCACCGTCGACGTGCATCCACAGCGCCTCCCTCCGGGCGATGTCTGCAATCTCGGGAAGGGGATCGATCGCACCGGAGATGATGGTGCCGACCGTGGCCACGATGGCGATGGGCATGTTTCCGGCCTCGCGGTCGACGGTGATAGCCGCCTGGAGGGCATCCGTCCGCATCCTGAATTTGTCGTCGACAGGGATCAAACGGAGATTTTTTCTACCGATCCCCAACAGCGCGACGGCCTTTGGAATGGACATGTGCACTTGCTCGGAAGCATAGATCACGCAGGGCCGCACGCCTGTTTCGTTGGCTGGTAGCTTCGCTTCCCGCGCCATCGCCAGGGCCATGAGGTTCGCCGTCGAGCCGCCGCCGCACAGGCTGCCTGTAAATCCGGGGCAACCGACAGCCTCCGCCAACCACCCGATCACGGCGCGTTCGATCGATGTCGCAGCCGGAGCCGACCGCCACGACGTCACATTCTGATTGAGCACCGCAGCCAGCAGCTCCCCCAGCGCGCCGACCGGTTCGCCGGAGCCGACGACATAACCGAAGAATCTGCCGGTTGAAGGCCGCACATGCTCCGCGATCGACTTGAAATCCTGCAAGACTTCCCGTCCGCGGCCGCTCTCCTGCCAAGGCCGCGAGAACAGTTCGGTCGTCTGTTTGCCGCTGGTCGTGGGATACGTCCGACGTTCCTCGAGGGAGGCCCAGTAACCTTTGGCAAGCGCCAAGGCTTCTTCGGCAAGGTCTGACAATTCCTGATTGGAAATTTCCAGGTCGCGCATGCCCTCAGCCCTACGGAGATCCGCTGCGACGCAGGTTACGCTATGCTCGCTAATCCTGGCAATGCCTGGGAATATGCACCCGCCGCCAGCCCGATGAACCTTCGCGAACCAGCACGCGGCGCGCGATGGTCTGGTAGGAGGCGGGAACATCGATGACGCGCCTTTGCTCGGGCTGCACCAGCACCTCCTGGGCGATCCTGTCGTACTGTGCGGGGATGACCACGCGCCGCGTGCGTTCGGGCTGGATCACCACGGTTTTGGCAACACGTTCGTAGCGCGCCTTGTGCCATACCTTGCACAGCACCTTGCGGCCATGGATGACGCGCCATTCCCAGGAGTAGCCGCCGCCATCGACCCGGACCGTGCGGTAGACGGTGCGGGTGACGGCCGGCACGATCTGGTAGGTCACTTGCGCCGGAACGGTCATCACGACGCGCTCGCGCGTGCCATAGATAGGGGCGATATAGTCGACCTGCTGGCCGGGCGGACTGATCATCACGTCTTCATAGACCGTGTCGTAGACGGCCGGACTGCGGACCGGTTCATAACATTCGACGGCGCGGCCGCCGGCCGCCGTCTGCGAAATCGTGCCGAGCATGGTCAGCCCGGCGATGGTGAAGCATGCGGTTTTCCCGGGCATGACACTCCCCCTGTTGAACTCTACGCATAAGTTCAACGTTGAATTGTAGAGGAAGCCGTTTCGGAGAAAAGCGGTTTCGGCGCATTTCGTTAAGTGACGCGGTTAAGAAACTGCTACCTTGCGCGGCCGGCCATGCGGCTCCGGACCCGCGGAAGCATCCGCCGCCGCGAATCCTTGGTCAGAAAGCTTGATTCGACTTACCCAGATGGCTAGGAGGGGTCGGCCTTGCACAAGGATGAGCCGGCATCCTATTTACGGAATAACGATCCAGAACCGATTCTGCCCGATCCGCCAGCATTCCCGGCGCCGGAATCCCACCGCGAGATAAGAGACAACTGATGAAGAACCCCGTCGAAACCTACATGAACCTCGTTCCGATGGTGGTCGAACAGACCAATCGCGGCGAGCGGGCCTACGACATTTTCTCGCGTCTCCTCAAGGAGCGCATCATTTTCATCACCGGTCCGGTCGAGGACGGCATGGCGACGCTGGTCTGCGCGCAGCTTTTGTTCCTCGAAGCCGAGAATCCGAAGAAGGAAATCAACCTCTACATCAATTCGCCGGGCGGCGTCGTCACCTCCGGCATGGCGATCTACGACACCATGCAGTTCATCAAGCCGGCCGTGTCGACGCTCTGCATCGGCCAGGCGGCTTCGATGGGTTCGCTGCTGTTGACCGCCGGCCACAAGGATATGCGCTTTGCCACGCCGAACGCCCGCATCATGGTTCACCAGCCTTCCGGCGGCTTCCAGGGCCAGGCGTCCGACATCGAGCGCCATGCCCTGGATATCATCAAGCTGAAGCGTCGCCTCAACGAGGTCTACGTCAAGCACACCGGCAAGAGCTACGAAGAGATCGAGAAGACGCTCGACCGCGACCATTTCATGACCGCTGACGAAGCCAGGGATTTCGGCCTCATCGACAAGGTCATTTCGTCGCGCGAGCCGCCTGAAGGCGCTGTGGCATAAGGGCTTATTGGCAGTTGGATGGCGGCATCACGCGCTTTTGGTGTGTCTTGCGGCATTTCGGCCACAATTGGCTGTTCCCTCGGGGGACAGGATTGCCTACGTTAAGGCTATGTTGAGTTTCGGCGGCTTAGCTTTATGCGGGGTTGTCGCGAATCATTGCCACGTTTTCTGATTTGTGTTTCGTACGGAATGCGTTGCGGGAGCCGGAACACACTGGCGGCGGCGGATTCCCGCGATAGATAGAGTATGCGCCCTTTCAGCCAGACCATCGGCGGGCGGCCATGAAAGGACATGAAAATGAGCAAGGTCGGCAACAACAGCGGCGATTCCAAGAACACGCTTTACTGCTCGTTTTGCGGCAAAAGCCAGCACGAAGTGCGCAAGCTGATCGCCGGTCCGACGGTCTTCATCTGCGACGAGTGCGTCGAACTCTGCATGGACATCATCCGTGAGGAGAACAAGACCTCGATGGTGAAGTCGCGCGAAGGCGTGCCGACACCGCAGGAGATCCTCAAGGTTCTCGACGATTATGTCATCGGTCAGCCCTATGCCAAGCGCGTGCTGTCGGTGGCGGTCCACAACCACTACAAGCGCCTCGCGCATGCCGGCAAGAACAACGATGTCGAACTGGCAAAGTCCAACATCCTTTTGATCGGCCCGACCGGTTGCGGCAAGACGCTGCTCGCGCAGACGCTGGCCCGCATCATCGACGTGCCCTTCACCATGGCTGATGCGACGACGCTGACCGAAGCCGGCTATGTCGGCGAGGACGTCGAGAACATCATCCTGAAGCTGTTGCAATCGGCCGACTACAATGTCGAGCGGGCCCAGCGCGGCATCGTCTACATCGACGAGATCGACAAGATTTCGCGCAAGTCGGACAATCCCTCGATCACCCGCGACGTGTCGGGCGAGGGCGTGCAGCAGGCGCTTCTGAAGATCATGGAAGGCACCGTCGCCTCGGTGCCGCCGCAAGGCGGCAGGAAGCACCCGCAGCAGGAGTTTCTGCAGGTCGATACGGCCAACATCCTGTTCATCTGCGGCGGCGCCTTCGCCGGGCTGGACAAGATCATCTCGGATCGCGGCCGGAAGACCTCGATCGGCTTCGGCGCGGTCGTCGCTTCGCCGGAGGATCGCCGCACTGGCGATGTCTTCCGCCTGGTCGAGCCCGAGGATCTGTTGAAGTTCGGTCTTATCCCCGAATTTGTCGGCCGTCTGCCGGTTCTGGCGACGCTGGAAGACCTCGACGAACCGGCGCTGATCCAGATCCTGACCGAGCCGAAGAACGCGCTGGTCAAGCAGTATCAGCGGCTGTTCGAGATGGAGAATGTCGACCTGACCTTCCACGAGAACGCTCTTTCGGCGATCGCCAAGCGCGCCATCGAGCGCAAGACCGGCGCGCGCGGCCTGCGTTCGATCATGGAGGCGATCCTGCTCGACACGATGTTCGAGCTTCCCGCGCTCGAAGGCGTGCGCGAAGTGGTGATTTCGGAGGAGGTGGTGACCGGCAGTGCCCGGCCGCTCTACATCTACTCCGAGCAGAAGGAAAAGAAGGGCAATGTCAGCGCCTGACATGAGCCCGCAGCGAAATTCTGGAACGGCGCCGCAAGGCGCCGTTTTGCTGTCGCGCAGGGGTTTTGCGCGGCGTACGGCTTGGCGTCGCAAATGTGTCACTCGCGGACGGGTTGGAAGTGCGGATTTGGACGCGCCCCTTGATCTTTGGGGGTCGTGCATCCAACTAACTGGAGAAGGCCGAGGTGCCCGATTTCTGTGCTGTAAAACTCCCGTCACAAACGGTGGTAGGCGGAACGATCCCCGGTCGTTAATATAAGATTCGCGGTTGGCTGATTGGCAGCCGCGACATGAAAGGTTGGACAATGGCCAAAGTATCCAAGGCACCCAGCGACGGCGTCTTCGCAGTTCTCCCACTGCGCGACATCGTGGTGTTCCCGCACATGATCGTGCCGCTCTTCGTCGGGCGTGAGAAGTCGATCAAGGCGCTGGAAGAGGTGATGGGTCAGGAAAAGCAGATCCTGCTTGCCACCCAGATGAATGCCGCCGACGACGATCCCGAGCCCGATGCCATCTTCGACATCGGCACGCTCGCCAATGTGCTGCAATTGCTCAAGCTGCCCGACGGCACCGTCAAGGTTCTGGTCGAAGGCGCTTCGCGTGCGAAAATCGTCTCGTTCACCGACCGTCCCGACTTCCACGAGGCCCGCGCCGCGGCGCTGGTCGAGCCGGAAGAGGAAGAGGTCGAGGTTGAGGCGCTGGCGCGTTCGGTCGTCACCGACTTCGAGAACTACGTCAAGCTGAACAAGAAGATCTCGCCCGAAGTGGTGGGTGCTGCCAGCCAGATCGACGACTATTCCAAGCTCGCCGACACGGTTGCCTCGCATCTCGCCATCAAGATCCCTGAGAAGCAGGAAATGCTGGCCACGCTCTCGGTCAAGGAGCGGCTGGAAAAGGCTATGGGCTTCATGGAAGCCGAAATCTCCGTCCTGCAGGTGGAGAAGCGCATCCGCTCGCGCGTCAAGCGCCAGATGGAGAAGACGCAGCGCGAATACTACCTCAACGAGCAGATGAAGGCGATCCAGAAGGAACTCGGCGAAGGTGAGGACGGCCGCGACGAGGCCGCCGAGATCGAGGCGCGCATCAAGAAGACCAAGCTCTCCAAGGAGGCCCGCGAAAAGGCGGAAGCCGAGTTGAAGAAGCTCCGGACGATGTCGCCGATGTCGGCTGAATCGACCGTCGTGCGCAACTATCTCGACTGGATCCTGTCGATTCCGTGGGGCAAGAACTCCAAGGTCAAGCAGGACTTGGCTTTTGCGCAGAACGTGCTCGACACCGATCATTTCGGCCTCGACAAGGTCAAGGAGCGCATTGTCGAGTATCTCGCCGTGCAAAGCCGCCAGAAGAAGCTGAAGGGGCCGATCCTGTGCCTCGTCGGCCCTCCCGGCGTCGGCAAGACCTCGCTCGGCAAGTCGATCGCCAAGGCGACCGGTCGCGAATTCATCCGCATGGCGCTTGGCGGCGTGCGTGACGAGGCCGAGATCCGTGGCCACCGGCGCACCTATATCGGCTCGATGCCCGGCAAGGTCATCCAGTCGATGAAGAAGGCCAAGAAGTCCAACCCGCTCTTCCTGCTCGACGAGATCGACAAGATGGGCCAGGACTTCCGTGGCGATCCGTCATCGGCGTTGCTCGAGGTCCTCGATCCGGAACAGAACTCGACGTTCATGGACCATTACCTCGAGGTCGAATACGATCTGTCGAGCGTCATGTTCGTGACGACGGCGAACACGCTGAACATCCCGGCGCCCTTGATGGACCGCATGGAGATCATCCGTATTGCCGGCTACACCGAGGACGAGAAGATCGAGATCGCCAAGCGGCACCTGATGCCGAAGGTGATCCGCGATCATGCGCTGCAGCCGAAGGAGTTTTCCGTCGGTGAGGACGCGATCCGCGCCATCGTCCAGACCTACACCCGTGAAGCGGGCGTCAGGAGCCTGGAGCGCGAGCTGATGAAGCTCGGGCGCAAGGCGGTGACCGAAATCCTGAAGACGAAGAAGAAGACGGTGAGCATCACGGCGGAGAACCTCTCCGATTACCTTGGTGTGCAGCGCTACCGCTTCGGCCAGGTCGAGGCTGACGATCAGGTCGGTGTCGTCACAGGTCTTGCCTGGACGGAAGTCGGCGGCGAACTGCTGACGGTCGAAGGCGTCATGATGCCCGGCAAAGGCCGCATGACGGTGACCGGCAACCTGCGCGACGTGATGAAGGAATCGATTTCGGCGGCGGCCTCCTATGTCCGCTCGCGCGCCGTCGATTTCGGCATCGAGCCGCCGCTGTTCGACAAGCGCGACATCCACGTGCACTTGCCGGAAGGCGCCACGCCGAAGGACGGCCCGTCGGCAGGTGCTGCCATGGCGACAGCCATTGTGTCGGTACTGACGGGTATTCCGGTCCGGGCGGATGTGGCGATGACCGGCGAGATAACGCTTCGCGGCCGCATCTTGCCGATCGGCGGGCTCAAGGAGAAGCTGCTCGCCGCACTGCGCGGCGGCATCAAGAAGGTGCTGATCCCGGAAGACAATGCCAAGGATCTGGCGGAGATTCCGGACAATGTGAAGAACGGCATGGAGATCATTCCGGTCTCACGTGTCGGCGAGGTGTTGCGGCACGCGCTGGTGCGTATGCCGGAGCCGATCGAATGGGTCGAACCGGTCAATCCGCCGGCCGCGACAGACAGTGCCGACGACGCTGGAAAATCCCTGGCGCATTAGAGCTCCGGGCGTCCATCTGGACGCACAAAGGACGCTCTAACGCTCAGACTTGTGCATGGCCCCTGCCGAAAACCGGCTACGGTTTTCAGGGCCATGCATTGGTTTTCGTCAAGGTTGCAGCGCACAAACGGAGAGCCGGGCCTAGCGCCCGGCTTTTTCATGTGAAAAACCCAGCATTTCCGGGCTTTTTCCGTTTTTTTCCTGCCTTTTCGGCTTGGTTGCGGCAACGCTTCTTTCTACAGTCCGTTTCCTGCCGGATGAGTCGATAGTTCCGGTGTTCTCATGGAAGGGAATTTTTATGAACAAGAACGAACTGGTGTCCGCTGTCGCCGACGCCGCGAGCATTTCGAAGGGTGACGCGCAGTCGGCGGTCGATGCGGTATTTTCCACCATCACCGGCGAACTGAAGAAGGGCGGCGATGTCCGGCTTGTCGGCTTTGGCAATTTCACCGTGTCAAAGCGTGCCGCCTCGACCGGCCGCAATCCTCAGACCGGCGCCGAAGTGAAGATCCCGGCGCGTACCGTGCCGAAGTTCTCGGCCGGCAAAGGCCTCAAGGACGCAGTCAACTAAGCGCCTTTTTCTTTTCAGAGACCAGAAAAGCCGGGCTTGCCCGGCTTTTCATTTTCGTGGCCTACGCACGTACACACGACCAGAAAAGCCGGGCTTGCCCGGCTTTTCATTTTTGTGCCAGACGCTGACGCGACGGCGGCCGGCTTATGCGGTCGGCGCTTCAGGGCGCATAAGGCCTTCCTTCTTGAGATCGGCCCAAAGGGCTGCGGGCAGTTTCGCATCGAGCAGCGAGCGATTGCTCTCGACTTCGCTCGGCCGCTGGCCACCGGGGACCACTGAGACGACCGAAGGGTGCAGTAGCGGGAATTGCAGGGCGGCCTCGATCAGCCGCACGCCATGGCGCTTGCAGACGCTCTCGATGCCGGCGACGCGGTCGAGGATGTCCTTCGGCGCTTCGGAGTAGTTGTAGTAGGCGCCGGGCTTCGGTCCGGTCGCCAGGATGCCGGAGTTGTAGGGGCCGCCGAGAACGATGCCGATGCCGCGTGCCTGGCAGAGCGGCAGGAAGGACGTCAGCGCCTCCTGTTCCAAGAGCGTATAGCGACCGGCCAGCAGGAACAGGTCGAAGTCGCCGCGCTCGGCCAGCGTCTGCGCGACCTGCCACTCATTGATGCCGCCACCGAACGCCTTGATCACGCCCTGGTCGCGCAGCGACAGCAAGCCGTAATAGCCCGAGCGCATGAACTCTTCGAGGCGCCGGTCGGAGGCTTCCTTGCTGCCATGGGTGAAGATGTCGACATCGTGCACGAAGAGGATGTCGATCCGGTCGACGCCGAGGCGCTCAAGCGAGGCTTCGAATGAGCGCATGACACCGTCATAGCTGTAGTCGTACACCTCGCGGCGCGACGGCGTGTCGAAGAATTTGCCGATGCCGGTGCGCTCTTCGGGCGGGCAGGCACGCATGATGCGGCCGACCTTGCTCGACAGCACATAGTCGTCGCGCTTCTTGCCGCGCAGGAACGGGTTGAGCCGCGTTTCCGAGAGGCCGAGCCCATAGAGCGGCGCGGTGTCGTAGTAGCGGCAGCCGGTCGCCCAGGCGGCCTCCAGCGTGGCGTTGGCGTCCTCGTCGGAGACGGCACGGTAGAGGTTGCCGAGCGGCGCCGTGCCGAAGCCGAGCTCGGTGAAACTGATGCCGCCATTGCCGATGCGGTCGAAATGCCGTGTCTTCATATGCTGCCGTTTGCCTCGTTTGATTTGTCTGACATGACACTATCATGCCTGTGGTCCGGCAAAAGCATCGCTGCGCGTTGGACACGCATTTTCGCGGTTGCTAGCATGAACGAAATCAAGCTGTTCGTAGCAGCAAGAGCGGCAAATCCCAGGGTAATTTTCAATGGCAGGTTTGCGGTGAGCAACAAGAGCAAAAGCCTGTTCGAGACCGCGCTTGAGGAGCTCGGCGGCGTGCTGGCACGCATCGACGAAAGCCGGATCGACGCCGCCTGCAAAATGCTGGCCGGCGCGCGACAGATCGTCGTCTATGGCTGCGGCCGCGAGGCCTTGCAGGTCAAGGGTTTTGCCATGCGGCTCTACCATTTGGGCCTACCGGTTTCCGTGGTCGCCGACATGAACACACCGCCGCTGGGGCAGGGCGATGTCTTCCTGGTCAGTTCCGGGCCGGGAGAGACCTCGACCGTGCTGACCTTGATGCAGGTCGCGCGCCAAGCAGGTGCAACCAATCTCCTGTTGACCGCCCAGGCCGAAGCCAGCGCGGCAAGGCTTGCCGACTTCACCCTGCTCATTCCCGCGCAGACCATGGCCAACGATCAGGGGGCGCAAAAAACATCGGTCCTGCCGATGGGCTCGGTGTTCGAAGGCGCACTGTTCCTGCTGTTCGAGGTGATGGTGCTGAAGCTCAGGGAATTGATTGGCGCGTCGCCTGAAGCAATGCGCGCCCGCCACACCAACATGGAATAGATCATGCGCTACGAACTGATGCTGCCACACCAGATCCGCAGGGCGATCGCCGAGAATTGGCCGGTCGCTCTGCCGCTTGGCGTGCTCGAATACCATGGCGAGCACATGGCCGTCGGCATGGACACGCTGGCCGTCGTCAAGACGCTGGAACTGTTCGAAAAGGAGAAGGACGTCGTCATCCTGCCATCCTTCTACTACGGCGCGGCAAGCTATGCGGTGGCGCCGCCGGAAGGCAGCGGCTCGGTGCAGGTCGGCGGCAATGCGCTGGCGCCGTTCGGCGAGGAGCTGTTCTACAGCCTGCTGCGCATCGGCTTTCGCAACATCCACGCCATCATCCACCACCAGACCGAGAATTTCGCCGCCGGCATGCCGACCGATCTGGCGTTCAAGACCGCCGGTCGCCAGGCGATCTTCCGCTTTCTCGAAAAGGAACGCGGCGAGGGCTGGTGGGGGTCGCAGGCGATGGCCGACTACTATTCCGGGCACGCCGCGGGTGAAAATTTCTTCAACTGGGTACAGGTTCATCCGCTGATGCCGGCTGACATGAACGGCAAGTACCCGTTCGACCATGCCGGCATCGGCGAGACATCGCTGATGCTGGCGCTATGCCCGGAGGCGGTGGACGCCGGTCACTTCGACGACAACAAGAGCTGGTATACGGCGAGCGCCAAGGACGCTTCGGCTGAGCTTGGGCAGAAGGGTGTGGCTATGATCCTCGATCACCTGCGGATGATTCTGAGGAGCTAGCTACGAGATTGTCGGGCGGCTTTGGTAGTTCGTCATCCTAGGGCGAAGCAGGAGCGAAGCGACGTCGCGGAGACCCTAGGATCCATGCCGTGACCGCAGCCAACGAACGCTGCGGCGCAGGATAGAAGCGGTTCGCAGCGGCCTTTCCTCGCGTCAAAAGTTTCTTCACCGTGGCGGAGCGCCGATGTCACGGCATGGATCCTAGGGTCTGCGCCGCGTCGCTTCGCTCCTTGCTCCGCCCTAGGATGACGAAGTGATGGAGCCTGGCGCCACTCGCCCTACTTCACCGCACCCGCGGTCATGCCCATGATCAGATAGCGCTCCAACGCGATGCCGATGACGGCGAGCGGCGCGATGGCCGCCGTGGCGAGCGCCGCCATCGACCACCAGTTGATGCCTTGCGAGCCGGTCTGGCTTGCCACCATGACCGGGATGGTCTTGGCGTCGGTCGAGGTCAAAAGGGCGGCGAAGAAATACTCGTTCCAGCACAGCACCATCGCCAGGATGAAGGCGGCGACCATGCCCGGCAGCGCGATCGGCATGACGATGCGGAAGAAGGCGCCCCAGATCGACAGCCCGTCGACAAGCGCTGCTTCCTCGAGCTCGACCGGGATCGAGTTGAACTGGTCGCGCATGATCCAGATGACGATCGGCAGCACCATCAGCGTGTAGAGCAGGATCAGCCCGACGCGCGTGTCGAGCAGGCCGACCTCGCGGTAGAGCACCAGGAAGGGCAGTGCGAGCACCACCGGCGGCAGGATCAGCTGCGACAGGAAGAAGAACGAGATGTCCTCGTTCCTGAACCAGGCGAAATGATAGCGATAGCGGGTGAGCCCGTAGGCGGCGAGGCTGCCGATGACGATGGCGAGGCTCGACGCGCCGACCGAGGTAATCACCGAATTCATGAAGCGCTTGAGGAACTCCTCGCGCACCGTCGAGGTCTGGAAGATCGAGTCCGGCGACAGACCGAGCGAGCGCCAGCCCTTCCAGTCCGGCTGGAAGTCGACGAAGGGGATGAGATGGCCCTGGGTGACGTCGACCGCGGTCTTGAACGAGGTCGTGATCGTCCAGTAGATCGGGAACAGGCAGATGAACGCCCAGAAGGCCAGCGCCCCATAGATGAAGACGCGGCTGGCGAGGAAGCTCGCCGGCGAGCGGATCTCTGAGGCGACATATTCGGTGGTCTGAACGCTCATCTCAGCTCAATTCACATTTCGGACAAAACGATTGGCGAATTTCAACAGCCACGTGACGAACACGACGATGATCACCAGATAGGCCATCGCCAGCATGGTTCCGTAGCCGACATTCGAACGGTCGCGATATTCGCGGTAGATGAAGCTCGACACGGAATCGGTGGCGCCGCCCGGGCCGCCCGACGTCACCGTGATGATGATGTCGGCAAGCTTCAGCTTGAAGATGATGCGCAGGATCACCGCCGTCACCGACACCGGCAGCATCAGCGGAAAAGTGACCTGCCAGAAGGTCTGCCACGCACTGGCGCCGTCGACGCGTGCGGCTTCGAGCACCTCGCGCGACATCGCCTGCAGCCCGGCCAGCAGCATGATCATCATGAACGGAATGAAGGTCCAGGCATCCAGTATCATGATCGATATGCGCGCGATGATCGGGTCGGAGAAGAAGGCCGGATTTTCCCAGCCGAGATGGCGCGCCAGCGTTGCGGCCGGTCCGAACCGGTATTCCATCAGCGACTTGCCGATCATCCACGACACGGCGACCGGCGACAGCATCAGCGGCATCAGGAAGACGACGCGGAAGAATTTTCGCGCCCGGATCTGGGCGTTGAGGAGCAGCGCCAGGCCGAAGGCGATGACATATTCGACCGCCACCGCCAGCACATAGAGCACCATGTTGAACAGCGCGTTGCGGTAGTAGGGATCGGCCAGCATCTGCCAGAAATTGTCGAGCCCGTTGAACTTGCGGCCACTGAAGGAACTGAGGTTCCAGTCGGTGAGAGCGATGTAGAATCCGAACAGCGTCGGGAAGATCACCATGGCGATGGTGAACAGCAGCGCCGGCAGCAGGAACAGGGCACGTTGGCCGTCCTCGCCGCGCGTCAGCACCTGGCCGACGCCGATCGCCACGCCCCACAGAACATAGGCATAGACGACGGGGCGCCAGGTCTCGAAGCCGATCGTATCGGCGCTGCCCTTGTAGAGGATTTCCAGCACGATGACCGCCAGCAGGCCAAGCGTCGCAACGGCCATCAGCGCCCAGCCGAGCCGCTTGCGGCCTGGAGAGATCAGATCGGAAGGGCCGGCATCTGCCGGCCACTGGTTCGCGGTCGAAGTCTGGTCAGCCACAAATCTCGCCCGTTTGAAGGCTCTCGAGGAGCCGGAGCCGGTCTAAAGTGGTGGGGGGGGGGGGGGGGGGGCCCGGGGGGAAGGGAGCGGGCCAGCCGGGCGGGCCGGGGGTGTTGGTGGTGTGGTTGTGGGGGGGGGGGGGGGGGGGGGGGGGGTGCCCGCGCGCCCCCCCGGCGGGGGGGGCGGGGGGG